>JBNKDZ010000043.1:0-4110 GCA_050288525.1 Cyclobacteriaceae bacterium | reverse complement strand
GCCTCCAAAATATACCGGAATACCGGCTTTTTTATAGGTTCGTATCTTATCTTTTAGATTAGGGGTTACGAAGGAAGTTCCCCATCCCAGTTTTACGATATCAACATAGTCACCTGCGACGCTAATGAAATCCTCTACTTCTCTAACGCTTAGTCCTTTGTCCATAGCCATGGTAAGACCTACCTGCCGTGGCTTTTGGGTCCTCTGTGGGATGTCTTTTAAAAAATAATTCATTTATTGTTTTTTCTAAATTGATCAATAATTTTAAAAAGGGCCTTTTGTGTTTCAAGTTTAGGAAAAAACTCTAGTAAATCAGTATGTTTTTCGAAATTTAATATTAATCCACTTTCAAGGTAATTATAAGCTTCTTTATATTTTCCTGTTGTGATCAGGTAGGCTGAGGCGCGATAATACAATTCAGCAAATTCGGGAAGATCGCTGATTGCTTTTATTATGATCTCAAGAGCTTTTTCATAGTTGCCCTGTTCATAATAGACATACGACCAGTCAAGGATTATATCCGTATTTTCCGGTTCGAGTAAACTGGCTTCTTCATAGGCATCTACGCTTGAAACAATGTTCCCGATGTTATATTCTGTTTCAGCGACTTTTTTCCAGTATTCCGAATTTTCACAATCCAGTTTTAATGCCCTGTTAAGGAAATGTATGGCTTCATGCCATTTGTCCTGTTTGGTTAGGCAATTTCCTACTCCAAACCATGCTTCACTATAAAAAGAATCAAGTTTAACTGCTTTTTGATAATATTTCACAGCCAGGTCATATTGTTCGAGCTTTTCATAAGCTTCTGCAATACTGCAATAACATTCTGCACTGGCACCTTCTATTTCAATGGTTTTTCGGTATGCCTCTATTGCTTTGGCAAATTTGCTCAGGCTCATGAACGAATTACCCATATTGAAATGTGCCGATCCGAAATTTTCATCAATCAGTGTTGCATATTCGTAGGCATTGATCGCTTTTTGAAACTTTCCCAATTTGTTGTATACGATCCCCAGGTTATACCAGGCGTAATGTGAATACGGATCCTGATCGATAAACTGTTTATAGTAAGAAATGCTGTGTTCAAGCTGACCGGTTATATCCAGGCAATACGCCAGTTCATAGAGCGCATTCTCATGATTTATGTTGTACTGAATGGCTTTTTTATAAAAAACGATTGCGTTTTTGTAGTTGAAATTATTCTGATATGACAAACCTATCTGATAGTACAGATCGTCTTTTTCTTCTGCAAAGGGTTCTGCCTTAAGAAAGTAGTTGATAGCCTGATCGTATTTTCCCATTAGCGAAAGCACGGTTCCTTTCAGAATAAATATTTCCGGATCATTCGGTTGAAGGATAATAGCTTTATCCATAAGATCCAGACTTTCCTCATATTGCTCCAGATTAGCGAGTACCTGTGCTTTGTCTACCATCAGACCAATGGAAAACGGGTACTGTTCTATAGCATAATTACAGGCAATAAGTGCTTTTTTGTTTTTCGCATGTTCCAGATAGTATTCGATGAGGGTCTCAAAATGTTCAATGGTATAAAACCCCAGAGAATTGTCCTTAAGCTGATTTTCGAAGCTTTTTATCAGGGAATCCAACTCATCTTTACTTTTGTAGTTATCGCCCATTGTTTCTTACAGATTAAAAATACATTCTTCTAATAAATAAAAAGAAGATTATAAAATATGATACTACAAAATTAGTGCTTTTATATTGAACTTAAAACTTATTTTAAGATCTGATGATCATGTTTTATTGAAACAAGCGTATTAAGAGTCCTTTTATCGGTTTTTTTTAAAATAAAATCGAGCTGTGCGGATGCGTGCAGGTCAGTGCCTACAAAGCGGATCATGTTTTTTTTGCATAACTGCTCAACAAATTTTTTTGTCTGAGGATTATAAAAACCGTAGAAAGAAAGAAGGTTTGCCTGAAATGACACATCCATATTCAACAATTCTTCTGTCAAACCCGGATTTTCATTCAGATAGGCATATCGTTCGGGGTGGGCTAACAATGGCTTGTATCCGTTTGAATTCATTAAAAATACGGCTTCTTTTAAAAAAGCAGGTTCATTATAGAAGGAAGTTTCAAATAGAAGATACTTGTCACCAATCGTAAGAAGGGGTTCCTTTTTTTCAAGACGCTTTAGAAAGGTCTCGTCAAGATAATATTCTGCAGCGGCTTCGATAGCCATGTCAATGTTTTCGGACCGGAGAATGGCTTTTAACTCCGTCAGTTTGGAGTTTATACTTTCCGGTGTATTCGGGTAGTACTCCTGTAAGATATGTGGGGTTGTGATGATCTTTGAATAGCCAAGTTTTTTTAATCCCTGAATGATAACCAATGACTCTTCAAAGGTTTTGACACCATCATCCAGGCTAGGTAAAAGGTGTGAATGTATATCAACCCTGAAAGGGAGCTCAAATTGCAGCGGTTTTTTTCTGAATATACCGATCAAATCACAGGAGGTTTTGAAGTTTGTTTTTTAAACGTCCGATTAATGAAGATTCCTTTTTTTCATTATCATAACTTTCAAAAAAGATATTGTCGTCATAATAACCCCGTGCATATTCTTTTTTATTTCTCAGTTCGCTTTTTGTTGAGTTTAATATTATTGACAGGTTATTCAGCTTATGAAGTTTTATGGTCCGGTCAATTGAACGGACAAAGCTTTTATTTGAGAAATCCGCACGTACGATATAGATTGGGATATTTGATTTTTTCATTGCAATGATGCCATCTGTCACCAATCCGACAGGAGGGGTATCCAGAATGATCACGTCGTATTTCTTTTTAAGGGTACTGATAAGGTCGTCGAAGTTTTTGCTGTCGATCAATTCTGAAGGATTTGGTGGTATCGGACCGGATGGGATGTAATCCAGATTCTCAAGAGAAGTTGATTTCACACATTCTTCCACTGAGTGTTTATTGATAAGTATGGTGCTTAGCCCTTTATCCGTTTCTCCTCCATAAAATTCCTTGTGTTCTATGGGTTTACGCATATCAAGGTCAAGGATAACAACTTTATTCTTCAATAAACTAATAATACCTCCAAGATTCACAGAGATATAGGTTTTGCCTTCACCACTAACTGTTGATGTGATTGCAAGTACGGTAGTCCCTTCAATGCCGTTTAGAAATTCAAGATTTGTGCGTATGGATCTGAATGCCTCACTTATCTCAGATTTTGGTCGTTTATCAACAACAAGGCTTGATTCGTCTTTGGTGTTGTATCCATTGAATGATGGAATGGTTCCCAGAACGAAGGCATGAGTAAGGTTTTCGAGTTCATGCACATTGTTGATCTTGTTATGAAGCAAATACCGGATTCCAACAAGAAAAATGCTAATAAAAACCCCTGCGATAATTCCTACTCCATAGAACAGCCATTTATTCGGAGATATTGGAATAGCTGGTAGTGAAGCAGGGGAGAGGATCTTAAAATCTGTTACGGTACCAGCTTGTGCCAGTTGAAATTCTGCTTTATTTTTTATCAGAGAAAGATAAAACTCTTCATAGAGATTGTAATAGCGTTCTGTTTTATCGTACTCGGTTCGTTTTTCCGGAAGCTCAACGAATTGTTTTTCAAGAGATGATTTTTGCTCTTTTAAACTGTTTAATTTTTGATGCAGGTTTTTTCTGGCTGATTCAAGATATTCGATGAGATGGGATTTTAATATTTTTATTTCCTGTTCTTTTTTCTGATAGGCAAAGGTGCTTTTTTTATATGAACTGAGTAAAATGTCCTTTTCCTGAATGAGTGTTTCCAGTCTGTTGAGACCCTGTTTCAGATCTGATGGGAAATACTGAGAAAATGAAGGATTAACGGTGAAATTTTCTTCTGAGTTCAGCTGATCATAAATGGCATTGAAAATTTTTATTTTTTGTTGTGTTTCGAAACGCTGAGAATCCAGGGCTTCAAGCATGACAATGGTTTTTCCAAGATTCTCATCCGGGTTCGTGGTCTTATTTGAAATGGTAAAATTCTCAAAATAATTTTCCAGTTCGGTGAGTTTTTCTTCAGTCTGTTTGAGTTGCTGGTCAAGAAAAGAAATCTTTTGCATAGTTGCTTTATTCTTTTCCATTTGTGTATAGTACAGG
>JBNKDZ010000042.1:0-4874 GCA_050288525.1 Cyclobacteriaceae bacterium | reverse complement strand
CTATAAAATTAACGATGATTGCATAGGATGCACCAAGTGTGCTCAGCGTTGCCCGGTAGATGCTATC
This sequence comes from Cyclobacteriaceae bacterium, assembly GCA_050288525.1. Taxonomy (GTDB): domain Bacteria; phylum Bacteroidota; class Bacteroidia; order Cytophagales; family Cyclobacteriaceae; genus JBNKDZ01. The sequence continues at coordinate 4,807 of JBNKDZ010000042.1, read as the reverse complement.
CCGTCTGCGCCGCATGAGGTCCATGAAATAAATACAGAACTGTGTATCCGCTGCGATACCTGCCGGCAGGTTTGTCCTGTAGATGCTGTAATCGTTGAATAGATTAACAATGGTAAAGATAAAAATAGATACGATAGAGAAGGAAGTAGCGTCCGGAACGACAATCCTGGAAGCCGCTGAATCATGTGGGATTACCATTCCGACCATGTGCTATGTGAAGGAATTCGCTCCGCTGACTTCCTGCATGGTATGTGTGGTCAAAGATAAACGAAGCGGGAAAATGATCCCTTCGTGTAGCATGCGGGTGTCGGATGGTATGGATATCGACGCTTCTTCCGAAGAAATAAAAAAAGCACGTCAGACCGCCCTCGAACTGATGCTCGCCGATCACGTAGGTGACTGCATCGGCCCCTGTGAACGAACATGCCCGGCCCGGATAGACATTCCGCTCATGAACCGCCTGATCAGCGAAGGAAATTTCAAAGAAGCCATAAAAGTCGTAAAAGAAGATATCGCCCTTCCGGGAGTGCTCGGATATATTTGTTCAGCCCCCTGTGAAAAGTCCTGCAAACGAAAAGCTATTGATGAAACAGTAGGCATCTGTAAGTTAAAACGCTTTGTTGCCGAACAGGACCTGAAAAGCGATCATCCGTATATCCCTGTTAAAGAAAAGAATTCCCGAAAAAAAGTTGCGATAATAGGAGCAGGGCCTGCCGGTCTGGCTGCGGCCTACTACCTGCAGATCATGGGGCACAATTGCTCCGTTTACGATAAAAATGATCAGCCTGGAGGCGCTATACGATACGACATCCCGGAAGGAAGATGCCCGCATTGGGTACTGGATGGCGAGATCGATGTCATCAAAAAGCTGGGAGTTGTCTTCATTCAGAATACATCGGTTGATAAGAAAACATTTGAGAAGCTCCAAAAAGAGTATGATGCTGTAGTTCTGACTACAGGGACCATAGGGGACCTGTCAGGCTTTGATCTGGGGACTGAAATGACAAAAACAGGCGTCCGGATCGATAAAAATACAATGGCAACAAGCATTCAGGGTGTTTTTGCAGGAGGTAATGCATTGACAGACAGTAGGATGGCGGTAAAAGCGGTTGCTCATGGTAAAGCAATTGCCTTATCCATAGATCAGTATATGAAAGGGGAAGCATTGACGGGAGGTAAACGATATTTCAATTCTTCCTTTGGAAATCTTACAGAACCAGAATTTGAGGAGTACCTTAAAGAAGCCAGTGATATTGCAGCGATGGAAACGGAAGAAGGATTTACACTAAAACAGGCGATCCTGGAATCCGAACGCTGTCTCCACTGCGATTGCCGGAAGGCAGATAACTGCAAGCTTCGCGATTATGCCGATGAATATGATGCGAAACAACGTACGTACAAGACAGGCACACGAAATCCCGTAAAAAAGTACTTTCAGCACAAGAATTTGGTGTATGAACCGGAAAAATGTATCCGTTGCGGATTGTGTATTCAGGTGACACGTCAGGAAGGTGAAAAACTTGGTCTCACCTATGCAGGAAGAGGATTTGCTATGAAAATAGGTGTGCCATTTGATGATTCAATGGATAAAATATTAGAAGAAACAGCCAAAAAATGTGCTTTCTACTGTCCTACAGGGGCTTTGGCAAGCAAAAAATCAATTCCATAAAAACAACATAATATCATGAAACAACTAGTATTCTGCAACTGTCAGGGAAACATCATCGATAAAGAGGTCCTCGGATCTGTAGAAGAAATGCTTCAGAGCAAGAGCGGTTCACAGATTCACATAAAGGATCTTTGCGGTATGTGTGCCAAAGAAAAGGACGAAATAAAAAATATCTTCAAGTCAGAAGATGAATTTATAATCCTGGCATGTCACGAACGGGCGGTGAAAATGATGCTGAAATATGCCGGCGTTGACGTTGAGGCGCAAACCATCCGGTTCGTAAACATGAGAGAAAAGGATGCTGAAACAATCATGTCTGAAGCTGGTAGCTTTAGCTGTTGCGCAGAATGTAGCAATATGACCTATCTTGAGAGCGATCCCGACTGGCCGTCCTGGTACCCGGTTATTGACGATTCAAGATGCACCAATTGTGGTCAGTGTGCCGACTTTTGCCTGTTCGGGGTTTATGAAACGATTGATGAAGTGGTGACGGTAGTCAATCCGGATCATTGTAAAAATAATTGTCCGGCATGTGCTCGGATATGTCCTGAGACCGCCATTGTATTTCCGAAATATCCGGAAGGAGCTATCAGTGGCTCGGACAATATTGATGAGCTGGCAGAGCAAAAGCGTCAGCAGGAAGATATTCAGAAAATTCTGGGAAGTGACATCAACAAGTCGTTGCAAGAGCGAAAGCTTAAACGGCAATCGATCATTAAGCAGGGTGTCATGGAGAAGGCCATACAGGAACGGGAACAGGCACTTAAAAACAAATTACCTGAATGAAATTATTGCGAAGAATATCCGGAACAAATCGCAAATGTCTGCGAAAATTCATATTCAACTTCCTCTGGAAGGGATTTCTTGGATTTCGCAGATATAAAAAACGCAAAAAAAGAGGAGAACATTTTCCGGCATTTCAGTTTATCTCTGTAACTGACGCCTGCAACTTGTCCTGTCAGGGATGCTGGGTCAAGCAGGGCGGCAAATCTAAAAATATGGATCTTGCCATGGTTAGAAAGATTATAGAAGAAGGTAAAACTCAGGGATCGCATTTCTATGGGATCCTCGGGGGAGAACCGTTCATGTACAAAGATCTGCTCAGGGTGTTCGAAGAATTTCCGGATTGTTACTTCCAGCTGTTTACCAACGGTACGTTGCTTAATGGCGAGGGAGCAGCTAAACTTCAGCAATTGGGTAATGTCACACCTCTGATCAGCTTCGAAGGAGATGCAAATGTAGCGGACATACGCCGGGGAGGTAAGGATGTTTTTTATAAAGCCATGGAAGCAATTGATCATTGTACACGATACAAACTCGTTACCGGTGTAGCAATAAGTGTTTGTAAATCGAATATTGATATGGCGCTCTCCGATGAATTTGTGGAGATGCTCTGGAACAAAGGAGTTGTGTATCTGTGGTATTACATCTATCGTCCGACCGGCCCGGATCCGTGCTATGAGCTGGCGCTCGATCCGGAAGATATCACCCGCCTTCGACAATTTATGGTTGAAGGACGTTCGAAATATTCCCTGGTGCTGGTGGATTCGTACTGGGATGCGGATGGCAAACCGTTTTGCCCTGCTGCCGAAGGTCTGAGTCACCATATCAATCCGTATGGGTATGTCGAGCCGTGTCCCGTAATCCAGTTTGCAACAGACAGAGTTGACGGGCAGACGATGCACGATCTTTATGAGAACTCAGGTTTTCTGAAGGATTTTAAAGCTTCTGTATTGGAAAAAACCAATGGCTGTGTGCTGATGGAAGATCCGGCATGGGTTGCACATCTGGCACAAAAACACGGTGCGGAAAATACTTCCGGAAGAATAGAGATGCCTGAACAACTAAATCAGGCACCCACGCTGATCAGTCATGGCAGCGTTCCGGTAATTCCTGAGAAGAACAGGATTTACAGGTTTGTAAAGAAACAGGCGTTTTTTGGTGTTGGAGCATATGGATAGGCGCATGAAAAAGAAAGATGCAACATTAATTGTACCCGAATTAGTACAGGAGCGCAACAAGATCCGTTCGCTGTCGGATGCCTTTTGTGTCCGGAACGATATTCTACCTCCTGCTTCGTATCCTGTCCTGGCAACCTATGCGGATGAACTGCTGAAATCGAATGATCTGGCAAAAGAATATCATGCCTTTGCCATGGTATGCCTGGGGAACAGCATCTGGAAACGCGTGGTAGAAAAGATTCCGTACGACAGAAGGATATTGTTATTGCCCCAATGTCTGTCTTCAAGCAATTCGTGCAAGGCGGAGACGGATGAATTCGGACTTTTATGCAGCGAATGCGGTGCATGTTCCATCGGCGGGATCCTGCACGAAGCGGAAGAACTGGGGTATACCACACTGGTCGCTGAAGGAACCACGATAGCAACCAAATTAATCGAGAACTGCACTGCTGATGCCATAATTGGGGTAGGATGCATGGATTCGTTGAAAGAATCGTTTTCGTTAATGAATAAGTATGCTATCCCCGGCTTCGGTATTCCACTGTTGACGAATGGCTGTAAAGATACCAAAGTGGACCTCGGATGGGTGCGGAAGGAGATCCTTGGATACGACAATCCGGAAGGAGCGACCTATCTGCGTGTACATGAACTTATGAAAGATGTCGAAGGGATATTTGCAGAGGAGCGATTCAAAGAGATTCTCGGAGAACCTGAAAGCAGTACCGAAGCGATTGCCCGAAAATATATTCTGGAAGGGGGCAAACGCATTCGCCCGTTTCTTGCTGTAGTAGCCTATCATGCATTGTGTCAGGAACCGGATGCCGGACTGGCTGCCAGACTGGCCATTGCTATTGAATATTTCCATAAAGCCTCACTGGTTCACGACGATATCGAAGATAACGATGCATCAAGAGATGGTGTGCAGGCATTACATGATCAGTATAATGTTCCGGTAGCACTCAACACCGGGGATCTTATGCTTGGAGAAGGGTACAGGATTCTGTCAGGCTGTAATGTGGCTCCCGATATTCTGTCCGCCTGTATCCGGATAGCTTCACAGGGACATGTGGCCCTTTGTAACGGCCAGGGCACGGAGTTGATGGCCGGGTATCAGAAAAATGTGCCATCCTGCAGGGAAATGATCGAAATGTATAAACTTAAAACGGGAGGAGCATTT
>JBNKDZ010000041.1:0-4935 GCA_050288525.1 Cyclobacteriaceae bacterium | reverse complement strand
CGACGAAGATCGGTTTCCAGGGTCCATACCCATAGCGAATCTTTCAATAAATTATTCGCGAACATACCAAAAGCCACTTCACTGGCATATTCCTTGTCGGGCTCATCATGGTAGTACTTTTCAAAATTGGTATCTTCAATCGTATATCTCCAGAAGGGCACGAAGGATTTCAGTCCGGATTGATGCGCCAGTATATCCCTTATTTTCAGCCCCCCCTTGTTGGTGCCGGAAAGTTCAGGGATGTAGGTGCCCAATGTGTCATCCAGGTTGAGCTTTCCCTGATCACTCAGGTACATGATCATCTGGGTGGTTGCTGCTACTTTGGTTACTGATGCCAGGTCATAAATGGTACGTGTGTCTACCGGCATTATGCTGTCGTAGGTATAATAGCCAAAACCTTTTTCATAGATCACAGATCCGTTTCTTGCTACCAGGATCTGACATCCCGGCATAGCCCTGTTTTTTATGCCCTCATCGACAATGTCATTGATACCGTCAAGTATACGGGAATCCATCCCCTGCATTTCAGGAATGCTATAGGTCAGACGGTAGTTTTTTAGTGCATCATTTTCCAAGGCCCCAAAGATAAACTGAGGTACGATCAACTGGGTATAGGCATTGTCTTCATGCGCAAATATCCGGACATCAAGTTCATCAAGTTCATTCTCAGGCGCCTCTCCGAAAAAGGAAACGATCACATTCGAACTTTCCTTTAATTTCCTGATGAAACTTATTACAGGCTCTTCCAGAGGCTCCTCATCGTTCACATATATCCCGATTACCACATTATCAAAATATTTTATTTCTGATTCCAGTTGATGAAGATCAAATGCCGAATATGAACCATGAGGTAGATTGTAATGGACAAACGGTGCATATTTTTCCAGTGTAACCTGGAATGTCTTCAGGTTGTCGGAACCGATCGTCAAGGATGCAAAATTGGTGGTATCCAGTCTGCTAAAGGGTAGAAGATCCGTATTTCCTTCAATCACATGAATTGCTTTCTGATAGGTCCTGTATAAAGCACTTTGGAAAGAGGGATTGTTTACTTTCAGGTAAATATGATCTTCATTCACCTTTTGGTTGTGATCAAATCCGGCAATGTACTTCGCCATAAGAATCCTTTTGATCTTGGAGACAAACTCATTGTGCCTGAAATAGCCCTTTTCGATGCCTGCTTCCAGCATATCCACCACTTCTCCCGGATCACTGTTGACGCGCACCACATCACATCCGATCTTCAAAGCAGACCAGACAGTTCCCTGATCTGTACCTCCGTGAATATTGGCAACCATTGATTCAATATCTCCTATAACCAGACCCTGGAAATTCAGTGTTTTCCAGAGAAGAGGTTCGATGGTTTTTTTTCTGAATCCGTTAGCTTCCTCTGGCACGATATTAGGAATCGAAGTAATCGTTACCGAAGTCAGCGGATCATTAAAGTTATTCCAGGTATCTTTAATTCTTTCATAGCATGCTTTCCAGTCAACAAGGTAATTCCCCATCATTTTATTGGAGGAGAACGGAGCTTCCGGACTTAAATCAAAGGACAAATTTATATTCGCCATGATGCCTCGTTCGGAATATTCTCTGGCCATGGAATTCAAAAAATCATGACACACATTATGATCGCCATCTCCGGCAACCAATTTTAGCTGAGTCCCCATACATACGAGATCAAACAGTCCGTAGCTATCGGACTTAACCCCCATAACCTCCAGTTGATTTGCTGTTTCACGTGCCAGTGAAGTATATATCTCCGGATCCCTGGTGGCGGATATTGTTGCCCAGCCAGGGATCTTATAAAAATCATCGAAAGGCAACCCGATGTCTTTGGTATTGCCATTGCTAACCATCAAAGGTATCCTCGCCCCGGCGTTCACTTCATTGATGAGGCGCACACAAACTTCCGGATCTCCTCCGGTAATGGTTACGGCACCAATATGGTTTTCGCGAATAAACTGTATGAGGGAAGAAACATTGTTTTCATCAGGCTGGATCTTCAGGTCTACAAGCTGTCCGAGACGTTCATTTACCGTCATTTTCAAAAAAACACTGTCGACCCATTCGGATACACGTCTTTCATCAAACTTTTTACTTAAAGCCGGGTTTAATACAAACAGAATCAGAAGAAATATCAGTCCAACTTTTTTCATCCCCAAAAAATAACACAATTTGTTATAAATACATTTTTCAACTTACTTTGTAACTTAAAACTAAATGTAATTGTATGAAATTTCCTTCGATTACCCGTATCCCGAAGCACAAAAAATTTGATTTCACGCCCAGATATTACGACCCGGTCAAGGAAGATGTTAAAAATCGTACTGAACGGATCAAAGCGGAACTATCTGAGGAAAGTGATACAAAATACAGAGAAAACATAAAAAAGGCCTTTGAAATCCGTGAAAAGCGTAAAACCAGAACAGATCTGATGCAGCTTGTCTTAATAACCATTGTTGTCGGATGTTCGGTTGGATGGATTTATTTCGGAAATTATGCGCTGTATGTTTTTATGTTTTTATTAGCTCTTTATATTTTCCTTCGTTCACGAAAGTATTTTCAGCACTAAATTCAGTTAATGTCAGACATAATTAAACTATTACCGGATTCAATTGCTAACCAAATTGCCGCCGGAGAGGTCGTACAAAGGCCTTCTTCTGTTGTAAAAGAGCTGATCGAAAATTCTATTGATGCCGGAAGTAAAGAAATAACGCTAATAATAAAAGATGCCGGGAAAGCCCTGATCCAGGTTACAGATGACGGGCTGGGTATGTCAGCCACAGATGCCCGGATGAGCTTCGAACGGCACGCCACCTCCAAGATTTCCAAATCAGAAGACTTGTTCACAATCCGTACCATGGGATTCCGGGGTGAAGCCCTCGCCTCAATTGCAGCGGTAGCTCAAATGGAAATGAAAACACGACCTCACGATCAGGAGCTCGGAACGCATATCGTCATCGAAGGGTCTGCATTTAAAAAACAGGAATCTGATGCCTCCCAACCCGGTACAACCATCCTGGTAAAAAACCTGTTCTACAATGTGCCGGCACGAAGGAACTTCCTTAAGTCCAACCCGGTGGAACTCCGGCATATCATGGATGAATTCCATCGTATCGCCCTTGCAAATCCTGAAGTACGGTTCAACTTCTACCAGAATGATATCGAAGTGTACAGACTTCGCGAAGGCAAGCTTAGCCAGCGAATTGTAGGGATATTTGGGAAGAATTACCGCGAACAACTTGTTCCGTGCAATGAGGAATTCGAAGGTGTAACCGTAAAAGGGTATATCGGCAAACCGGAATTTGTCAAAAAATCAAGAGGGGAACAATTCTTCTTCGTCAACAACCGGTATATCAAAAGCTCGTACCTGAACCATGCCGTGGTTTCGGCGTATGAAGGCCTTATCCCGGAGGGTTCATTCCCGTTTTTCGTTCTGTTTATTGAAATCGACCCGGCTCATATCGATGTGAACGTACATCCTACAAAAACAGAAATTAAATTCGATGACGAGCGTAGTGTTTACGGATTACTGAAAAGCATTGCCAAAAAATCCCTGGGAAGCTTTAATATCACTCCCACACTCGACTTTGATTATGACACCAACTTCCGGCTGCATACCCAGTTAAAAAACACCGGATCGGGTATGTCTGTAAAAGACAAGAATTACAGTCAGTTCAGAAACACGGATCTTGACACTTCCAACCTGAAGAACTGGGAACAGTTGTATGCCGGCGCTTTGAGTGATGAGACCATCGAGGCAGAAACAAAAAGAGAGATCGAATCAAAAGGACAACCCATCTCTCTTACATTTGGCAGTGCTGCAAATGATTTGGCAAGCAACAATGAAATTGATCAATCGCACAAAGAGATTGCCATATTTCAATTGCATTATACCTTTCTGATCACGCCGGTCAAATCAGGCCTGATGGTGGTGGATCAGCAGTCGGCGCATGAGCGGATAAATTTTGAAAAATACCTGAAAATGCTGGAGAACAATTCAGGCACCTCCCAGCAATTGTTGTTTCCCGAGATGATCGAGCTAAACCAAACAGACTTTTCGCTCGTTAAGGAATTGGAGCAAGAAATAAAAGCGATTGGTTTTTCCTTTGAATATTTTGGCAGCAGTACCCTTGCCATCAACGGAATACCTTCAATGTTGAATGCAGAGTCAGGTCAGAAGATATTTATGGGTGTGCTGGAAGACTACAAAAAGAATTTTCTGGAGTATAAAAACCGGAACGCTGATAATCTGGCCTTGTCGCTGGCAAAAAACTCAGGAATTAAAAAAGGAAAGATCCTGAGCCCTACAGAGATGAAAAGCCTGATCGATCAGCTTTTTGCCTGTAAAAACCCCAATTACACGCCCGATGGCAAGCTGATTTATTATATATTGGGCAATGAAAAATTAGAAGAATCATTTAACAGAAAATAAGCATGTTTGGACGAATTACTCCGGTAGTACGAAATCTTCTTATCGCAAATGCGGCAATTCTTTTTTTAGGCAATTTACTAAAAATAGATACAACCGGGATTTTTGGATTACGCTATATACTTGCAGATACATTTGCCCCATATCAGTTCATAACCTATATGTTTTTCCATGGAGGTTTATGGCATCTGATTTCCAACATGTTTGCTTTGTTTATTTTCGGACCCCTGTTGGAACAATTCTGGGGAAGTAAACGGTTTTTTATATTTTATATGGTTACAGGCATCGGGGCAGGAATAATCTATGGGGGGGTACATTTCATCGAAACCAGAAAAATGGAAGTTGCCGCACAGGAATATATTGCTGATCCTGACCCGGAATTATTCAATTCGTTTATTATCCGTCATGCTGAAATGGTCTATCCCAAATATCAGAAACTCATTGACGATTACGCTGCTCAGCCTGACAATCAACAATATAAGGAGGCAAGTATTAATGTTGTT
>JBNKDZ010000040.1:0-5894 GCA_050288525.1 Cyclobacteriaceae bacterium | reverse complement strand
TGATGGTAAGGTTGTTGAGAGAAATCGTCCCGCTCGACGCTGAGAGTAGCTGGCCGGTTGTTCCTGATAAAGTAACCGTTCCGCTCCTCTCAATAAAAGGATCTGAATGTGAACTGTTTAATGCCCAATCACCATCAATGGCCAGACTATAATTATTGCTGGAAACATCCATCTGGGCCGTTTCGTTTATCTCCAGGTTGCCGTTTACCGTCATCGATCCACTGAGTGTTTTTATACCTGATCCTTCAAGCTTCAGGTGGTGGTATGCGCCGTCGGCAGGAGAAATGATGGTTTGATCCCCGGTATTGGAGTAGGAAAATGTATTATTTTCGGCACTTGTAAACAGCCGGGTATTGTTTCCGCTCCCTTCAAATACCCATGAGCCCCCGGTAAGGTTGTTAAAGTAGGTGTTTAATGAAATTCCTGAAAAATCTCCGGTTTGCAGGATCGTTCCGGTATTATTTATTGTGAAGTCGCCGTTGTTTAGGTTGAAACCGTTCAGTATCAGTGTATCCTGATTATTAAACACATTTCCGTTGTCATAGCTATTGTTAACCCGGATATTGCCTGTTCCGAGTTCCAGGTTGCCATTGTTGGTAAAGGTTACATTGTCGTTGTCAAATAATATTTCTCCGGCAGTTAATTTTCCGGTATTCTCGAAATTCAGGTTTCCGGAGGTATTATTCATATTTATTCCGCCCTGAATGGTAAAACCATTCTCAAGATCGGTTTGAATGGTTTTGGATACAACATTGTTGATGTCGAGGTTGCCGGAAAGATTTATAGTGCCGTTTCCTTCAAACATCGCATTTGCTCCATCAATAATAATATTGTCAACAGTCATGGATCCGTTAACCAGGGCATTGTAATTATAGGTTGAGAAGGATAGAGAGGACGTTACCCCGCTATTGTTGGAGATGGATTCCGTTGGACCGATATCCAATATGCCTCCTCTGACTATATTCAATCGGGCATTTGCCGTATAATTAATGCTGCCATTATCTTCTATTGTAACGCCTGCGGTTTCAACGTTTGCATTCAGGTTAATCATGCGATTGTTTCCTATAAAAACATGTGTGTTTTCATCTGGTGTACAATAACAACTGGCGCCGGAATAGCCACTGTTTGACCAGTTTATGATATTTGTCCAGTTTCCGGAAGACCGGGAGTACAGATACGTGAGTTCAGATACCGTAACATCATCAATTCCCATCATTCTCGGATAGCCGTAATAGTATCCTCCGGTATTTTCCATTCCTTTTATGATAATCCGGACAGTGTTGCCAGATACAATAGCGCTGGCAGCAGAAGCGATTTGCAGGTTGGGCTTTCCGGTTTCTTCGCCAAATAGTACTTCTTCTCCTCCATCCAGTTTATAGTACGCCCTCAGGTAATCTGTGCTGTTCGCCCAATAACTGCCCCAGGTAATTTCAATGGTGACTTCAGCGGCAGAGGAGATGTCAATTTCTTCCGAGACCCATGAACCTTCATCGTATGTGTCGTTCACCGCGAAAATTACGTAACTGGCATACGTTTGTTTGGAAAAGACCCTTGAACTGCCGCTTGGTTGTATTGAAGTCCATTTGGTTGTGCCATTATCTACAATAGTTCCGTTTGCCAACCCGCTAAATGTCTCTTGCCATATCTGACCATACCCTGCGATCGGAATGATTAAAAAAATAAAACAATAAATACGCCTCATATAACTTGTTTTTATTAAAGTTAAAATTAGTATTATTATATGAAATATAATTCTAATTTATTGTTTTGTGCTTACATGGTAAGAATTCATGATTAAAGGATTATTAAAAGCATAATGAGTTGTAAATGAGTGGTGTGTGTGTTTGTTTTTGTTGTTAAGACCATGTGGTATAGACGATGCACAATGAAGAATATACATAAAAATGACAATAATTATTGTTAAAATTGTATTTAATACATTCAAGTATTTTGCTTTGGTGTTAAGGAATGGTAAATTATGTTTGTAAAATTGAGGATATTCAGTAAAGGAGGATAAAGAAACACATAGCCATCAGATCCGACAGCCTTTACTTTCTGTGAAAATGATTATATTGCATATGATAATGCATGAATATGAATCGGAATTTCATAGTATTTTTTCTTATATTTTTTAATCCTTTTACACCGTTATCCGGTCAGAATAACAGGTACAGTTTCAATCATCTGGACTACCAGGATGGTCTGTCAAATAATCATGTGATATGTGCATCTGAAGATAATAACGGCTTTATGTGGTTCGGAACGATGTCGGGATTAAACCGGTATGACGGATATTCTTTCAAGGTTTTTAAAAGCGATCCGTTTGATACAACTTCCTTGCCGGATAACCTGATAAATCTGTTGGAATGTGATCAGTTGGGAAGGTTCTGGATACGAACCTTTTCCGGAATTTGTGTTTTTGATCCTGAAAAAGAAACGTTTGAAAGGAAGTATTTACTGAAAGACGGGGAAGAGGTATTTTCTATGGATCAGGTTTCCACCATATTTCCGTATGGAGACAGTTTGCTTTTTTTTGTTAACGATACCAAAGGAATGCTTCGGTATAATGTATATACGGAAGAAGCTGATATAATACGTCATAAAAATAATATTGAAGGATCAATTGCAGCGGAACATGTAACGGATATTAAAAAATTCGGAGATCATTTATGTGTGATTTATGCTACCGGATTGATTGAAATCGTGGATCCTGAGACCTTGCTGGTCACCCGAACCATACATAATCTTGAGAAACAATTTAGCATTTTTGATAGTAATTTTAAGATTCTGATCGATAGCGATGAGGATATCTGGATTTTTTCAAATAATTATGCGTACGGTGTTTATTGGATCAGAAAAAACCACAATGATGTTATTCATATCTCAAATACCTCGGGGAAATTTGCCCTGAATTCAAATATTGTAAGTAAAATTGTTCAGGATGATGATGGGAAGTTATGGATCGGAACGGATCATGGGGGAATAAACCTGGTTGACAAAAATACCAGAGAGATACTTTATTTAGTGAATGATAATGACAATGAGAACAGCCTGAGCCAGAATTCCGTAACGAACATGTTCAAGGACAGTTCGGGTATTGTATGGGTACTGACGTTTAAAAAAGGGGTGAATTTTTATCATAAGAACTTATTTAAATTTCAGCACTTTATCCCTCATTCTTCAGATCCGAAAAGTCAGACATACAATGATGTCAACTGCTTTGCAGAAGAGGGGAATTCAAATTTATGGATCGGAACAAACGGACAGGGTCTGGTATACTTTGATCGGAAGAAGCAAATATTTACCAATTTCAGGCATGATCCGGATAATCCGGCGAGTTTGTCTAATGACGTGATTGTTAGTTTGTTATATGATGATGGGGTCCTGTGGATAGGTACTTTTTCCGGAGGATTATGCAGGTTTGACGGCAAGCAGTTTAAAACGTATAAACACCAACCTGACAACCCGAAAAGCATAGGTGATGATACAATCTGGGAGATATTTAAAGACTCTGAGGGAAGACTCTGGATTGGTACATTGGGTGCAGGAATGGTGATGTTTGACGCTGAAAAGGAAGAGTTCTATTCCGAAAAAGGCATTGATCAGTCGTGTTTTGTGATGGATATCGATGAAGATAATGCTAAAAATCTTTTTATTTCGACAGATAACGGACTGTATACCATCTCAAATACCGGCAAAGTACATCATTTTAAGCATGTTCAAAATGATAAAAAAAGTCTGAGTATTGACCTGGTATATTGTACTTATCCATATAAACCGGGGTTGGTATGGGTAGGAACTCGTAACGGATTAAACCTGTTTGATCAACGTACCGGAACCTTTAAGAAATTTTCTCCGGATATCAATCTTTCAGGTTTACAGATCCTGTCAATACTTAAATCGAATAATGGTGATTTATGGGTCAGTACACCGAACGGATTGTCTATGATATCGATGAAAGATCTTAAAACGAATGAGTTCCTGGAGACATTGATCGTGAATTTCGATGAGACAGATGGTTTGCAGGGACGGGAATTTAATGAAGGATCGGCTTTAAAGACCAGGAATGGTGAATTGATCTTTGGAGGTTCAAACGGTTTTAATTTGTTCCATCCGGATTCAATGAATTTTAAAAATAAGCCTCTTGTTACGTACATTACCGGACTGGAGATTTTTGGAAAGACGGTAAAGGTGAATGATAAGATCAACGGGAGGAAAATTATTTCTACTGCTATTTTAAACAATCAGAAGGTTCGGTTGAAATATAAAGAGAATATTTTTTCTCTTGAGTTTACGGCACTTAATCACATCAGGTCAAAGAAAATTCTGTACAGGTACAAACTTGAGGGTTTCAATGAGCAGTGGATCACCTCTGATATGAACCTGAGAAAAGCTACATTTACCAATCTTAATCCGGGTTCGTATACCTTTTTGGTACAATCTTCAATTTTGGGGGATAACTGGAAAGTAGCCGAGGCCTCGATGGATATTGTGATCATGCCTCCTTTTTACAGATCCTACCTGGCATATGCTATGTATCTGGTAATCATCCTTGGAATTTTATTGCTTATGCGCAGGATCCTGATTATCAGGGAACGTATGAAATTTCAAAGCGAACAGGCAATGTTGGAATCCAAACGTCAGCAGGAACTGAATGTCATGAAAACCCGGTTTTTTACCAATGTAAGTCACGAATTTCGTACTCCGTTGACATTGGTGATAACGCCTTTGGATAAATTGCTGAAAAATATTGAAGAAGGAGAAGTAAAACAGCAATTGTTCCTGATCTATCAGAATGCACGCCGGCTTCTAAGTCTGGTAAATCAATTGCTGGATTTCAGGAAGATGGAAGAACACCGGATCGTCCTGAATCCATCCTATGATAATGTAGTGGCGTTTGTTAAGAATACGATAAAATCATTCAACGATCTGGCTGAAACGAAGGATATCGTTTTGATATTTTTAAGTCATGAAAAGGAATTATTCATGCAGTTTGACAAGGATAAGTTGGAAAAAATACTTTTTAACCTGCTTTCCAATGCCTTTAAATTCACCCAGGAAGGAGGTAAGATTATTGTCGAGCTGAAGCTGGGAAAGGATAAGCAATTGAAGGAAAAACTAAAAATAAGGGTTAAGGATAATGGTATTGGTATACCAAAAGAGAAACATCGGAAAATATTCGAATGGTTTTTTCAAAACAGGCTTCCTTCAAATATCGTCTCGAGAGGCAGTGGCATCGGATTGTCCCTGGCCAGTGAATTTGCACGAATCCATGGAGGCAAAATACGACTAAAAAGTGAGCCGGGCAAAGGCAGTACCTTTACCGTCATCATTCCTGTTAACCGTGATCAGAATATATTGGAGGATGGAAGTAACGGAGATAGTGTTCCTCCTTTAGTTAAGAAGAATCTGGAGATCAAAGAGGAAAAAGGCAGAGTGACGATCATGTTGGTTGAAGATAATGATGATTTCAGGTTCTATCTGAGGGATAACCTGATGTCTGCATTTAATATTCTGGAAGCCCGTAACGGTAAAGTTGCCCTTGAAATGCTGAAAAATAATATTCCCGACCTAATCGTAAGTGATGTGATGATGCCGGAGATGGACGGACTGGAATTGTGCAAATACGTAAAATCAAATCCGGATATTTCCCATATTCCACTGATCCTGCTCACTGCGAAAACAACAGAACAGGATAAGCTGGCAGGCCTGGAGACGGGTGCTGACGAATACATCATAAAGCCATTTAATTTTGAGATCCTTGAGTCCCGGATCAAATATTTTATCTCCAAACGGCAGAAATTCATAAAGAAATATCAGAAAAACTTCCGAATAGAGCCCAATGCCGTCGGAATTACTCCTCTGGATGAAAAACTGATGAAAAAAGCGCTTAA
>JBNKDZ010000039.1:0-14802 GCA_050288525.1 Cyclobacteriaceae bacterium | reverse complement strand
TCTTTGCCCTATAAGCTCTGCTCTTTGTTCAAGTAACTTCTCTTGTTCTTCCAAACAATTTTTAAACTCCCGGAAATACCAATTGATCCCAATAAATCAGGCCTTGCAGCAAATTTCTATTGACGATTTCGGGTTGAATTCAATCAAAAAAAGAGACCGTAAAAACAGTCTCTTTCGCTTCTGATAGCTATTTGTTCTCCCTTTAATACCCTTCTTTTTATACTATGACTTAGCTACCTTAATATGTAAAGATGTATTATCACCATGTAGTGACTTTAATCTTTTCGGCTGCTCGTAGAATGTCACGTTTACTCACCTGTCCTTTGAGTTTCCCGTTTTCAACCACAGGAAATCGTCTGAACCGATGTGTCAGGAACAGGTTAGCAACATCTACCACATTCGAATCAACCGGTACAACAATAACATCTTTATGCATATATTCCCGCACCAGATGCTTGCTGATCGGCTGGTTATGATAAATACTATCCATGATAACCCGAAGGCAGTCCTGCTCGGAAATAATCCCTACCAGTTCCTTGTTTTCATTAAGAACGGGAGCCCCTGAGATCTGATGTTTCATGAGCTCGTTTATGACAAAGCCAATTTCATCATCCGGCCTGAAAGTGATCAAATCTTTGGCCATGTATTTTGTTATGGGTTCATACGAAACCTTCGTTTCCATAGAAGTGTCGTCAAATTTTGGTGTAAAATTCATATTTCTTTCTTTAGTGGTTAATAATCAGAAATGGGTTGTCACACAGGTAATTTGGTTGGCTACCATTTTCCCAATATGTACAATATAGAGAAAATAAATATGATTTTCAATGCTATATGCTTATAAACAAAAAAGGTAATGAATTGGTTTTGTGTTTTTTAATATAAATTCCGGTTTATTTTATTAGAGGAACAAGGAAGTTGACAAAATTAAAAATCCTTTTCAGACACTTTCCACTTTTTACTTTTGAATATACTCTAACACCTGTTAATTTGTGATTCAGGGATTCAGGGTCCGTTTAATACAAGAAGCGAACGGTCAGCGTAAAAATTTTTATAGACAGATATGGAAATTCTCTATTTGATGATTGGAATAGCTATCGGAATAACCGGCACATATGTAGCTTATTCTTTGTATGTGCGTGGCCATTATCAGGCTGGCAATCATGATTTACGATACTTAAAGGAACAGAATCAGAAAATGGATGTCGAAAACCAGTTGTTCAGGAAGAATCAGGAAAAGATGGAAGTGGAGCTGGCGGATACACATTATCAACTGAACAGAGAACGAGAGCGGGTGGTTTCGCTATCAAAAGAAAATGCCCGGATGGAATCGGATCTGAGGAACCTCAGACAAAAGATGGAAGAGCAAAAAAATGACCTCGCAGGTTTACAGGAAAAGTTCAGTATTCAGTTTACAAACCTTGCCAATGAAATCTTTGAAGAAAACAGTAAAAAATTTACCAGCCAGAATCAACACAATATCAAAGAACTGTTGAACCCTCTTAAGGATAAGCTAACAGATTTTGAGAAAAAAGTAGAACAAAATACTCTTGACAGCGCCAAAGGACATGCTGCGTTGCGGGAGCAGATTGCCGGACTCAGGGAACTGAACCAGCAGATAACCAGAGAAGCTGAAAATCTCACCAGGGCACTTAAAGGTGACAATAAAACACAGGGTAACTGGGGAGAATTTATCCTGGAGAGCATTCTCGAAAAATCCGGTCTTCAACGGGGACGTGAATATATGGTCCAGGAATCTGTAAATACCGGCAATGGCAAAAGATTGCAGCCCGATGTTATTGTCAGGCTGCCGGAAAATAAAAATATCATCATTGATTCAAAAGTATCCCTGGTAGCCTATGAGAAGTGGGTAAATACTCAGGATGAAGATGACAGAGCCATGCATATCCGAAACCATATTCTTTCACTGCGCAATCATATTAAAGGACTGAGTGAAAAAGATTATCAAAACCTGTACGGCGTAAAAAGCCTTGATTTTGTGCTCCTGTTCATGCCTGTCGAGCCTGCTTTCAGTCTGGCGGTTCAACATGATGATCAGCTGTTTAATAATGCCTACGATAAAAATATTGTGATCGTATGCCCTTCCACACTCATCGCAACCCTCCGGACGATCGCCTCCATATGGAGGCAGGAACATCAAAACAACAACGCCGTAGAAATTGCCCGTCAGGGAGGATTGTTGTATGATAAGTTCAGGGCCTTTACGGAAGACCTGATCAAAGTAGGAGAGAGCCTTCATACAACAAAGAAAAAATATGATCTGGCAATGAATAAGCTTTCGGATGGCAAAGATAACCTCATCCGAAAAACGGAACGCCTCAGAGAGCTGGGAGCCAACGTCAGCAAACCGATAGATCAGCAGTTAATAGACCGTTCGAAGTGAATGGAAGATTCCTGATTGTATAAATATTTCATTACTTTTGCACTCCAAAAAAAGCTTTTATAAAAAGACCAGAATGAAAAACATGGAACTGACCGGAGATAACAAATTTAAAAAGCTGATCGTTGTTGGTGACAGGGTGTTGATTCGACCTAAAAAATCCAGTGAAAGGACAAAAACGGGCCTGTATTTGCCTCCCGGGGTTCAGGAAAATGAAAAGATCCAATCGGGGTATGTAATAAAAGCAGGTCCGGGATATCCCATCCCCGTACCTATGGAAGAAGATGAGCCCTGGAAAGAGAAAGATGAACAGGTTAAATATGTCCCCCTGCAGGCCCGGGAAGGAGATTTGGCAATATTTTTACAGAAAGGAGCTTTTGAAGTTATGTATCAGGATGAGAAATTTTTTATAGTGCCTCAATCCTCCATTCTGATGCTTGAACGGGACGAAGACCTCTTCTGAAAAGTTAAAAAATGTTAAAAAACACAGATTTGCAAATTTCGACAGAAATTATGTTATATCGGGGATGAAAACTATGTAAATTGCAGTATAGCAAAACGATTTTTATCTAACAGTATAATCATGCGAACTGCAGGCAAACTTTTTCTGGTTGTATACCTGATATCCATATCATCCGTTTCATGGGCCATTGATTCCAATGACTATCTCGACAGCCTGAAAAACCAGCTTTCTGTAGCTGCTTCCAACAGCGAGGACAGCTTATACCTTCTCTGCCGGATTGCATGGGAATCAGTCGATGTTGATAACGAACAGGTGTTACGTTGTGGGAAACTCGCGTTAAAACTGTCAGAGAAAATGGATGATCCGGTGCGTATATCGGAAGCTGTTGATGCCGCGGCCTGGGGATATCGCATGAATGGAGATAAAGAAAAGGCAAAATTACTCTATCACAAGGCGCTGAAAATAGGCATTGAAAACAATTTGCCCCTCCGTACAGGGTATGGAAATTTTCATCTCGGAAAAATGGCTTATGAAGAAGGGGATTTTACAAAAGCGGAAGATTTTTTAAATACCGCCAGATTTTATTTCCGGTCCATATCAAATTATGGAATGATGATCGAATGCGACAATATGTTGATGAAAGTACCAAAGGATATTGGCCATACTGCCAATACCATCGATACGTTTATCAATGACCTGGAGGTAATAATCCGGGAAGATCCGGATACTACCAATTATTTAATGTATTACCTCAACCTGGCTAATCTTTTTTCAAAACAGGAAAACAAAAGCCAGTCATTACACTATATCCAGCTCGCTGTTGACCTGGCTGAACGAAGCAACAATAAAAAAGGCATCCTCAAGTCCTACAATATGATAGCCAATTACTTCAGGGATGACCTGAAAAATTACGAAGCTGCATTGGATTACTTTCAGAAAGTGTTGGGCATATACCAGAGTTTTCAGGATGACATAGGAGTAGCTTCAGCATACAACCAGATAGGTAATGTGTATAAATTAATGGGAAACGACTCCCTGGCGCTGGATTATTTTTGGAAAAGTCTTACCATAGGAGAACAAAAAAAGCACCGGCATACGCGCGCAGATGCCTATAAAAATATTGGAGAGATATGTTATCTGAATCAAAAAAATGATCAGGCATTGTCCTATTACCTTAAGAGTTATACGATAGGATGTGATGTTTGCCCGGATATAAAATTCCATAGTGTCCTTATTGATGTGGGGAATGTGTATTTACATATAAATAAATACGACAGTGCGTACACCTATTATCAAAAAAGCCTCGTTCTGGCTGATTCATCTGGTTCAATAATAGAAAAAGCTGTATCGTTATTGAATATCGGGAATTATTACCACACTACAAGAAACAGATCCCTGGCAATATCCAGTTATCAGGATGCTCTGGATCTTGCTGTTTCTGCTAACATCAGGTATCTCAAACGTGATATCAGTCACGCGCTGAGTCTGGTATATGCTGAAGCAGGTGATTTCAGAAAAGCGTATGGATTTATTCAGACGTACAACAGTGTTAAGGATAGTCTGGAAATGCTCTCAAGGGCTGATAACATGGCCAGGTATGAGACAAAATTTGAGTTTCAGAACCTGAAAATGCAGAAAGAACTCGAATTGAAGGAAAGTAAGCTGAAAGCCGAAGAGC
This sequence comes from Cyclobacteriaceae bacterium, assembly GCA_050288525.1. Lineage (GTDB taxonomy): Bacteria > Bacteroidota > Bacteroidia > Cytophagales > Cyclobacteriaceae > JBNKDZ01. The sequence continues at coordinate 10,263 of JBNKDZ010000039.1, read as the reverse complement.
GAATAAACGAACAAACACAGTGGACGATCACCTTTATCGGAGGATTTGTGCTGATGACCATCCTTGGTATTGTGGTACTTACAGGATACCGCCGTAAGCGCAGAGATAATATTTTACTCGAAAAACAAAAGCAACAGATCGAAGAAATGTCGGAGAGAGTCCATCAGGCGGATCAGATGAAGCTGAATTTCTTCACAAATATATCCCATGAATTCAGAACACCGCTGACGCTTGTTATCGGCCTGGCAGATGAGATCTATTCCTCCGTCGCCAACACCGATCATCTAAAAAAACAGATCGGGATAATTAAAAATAATGCCGGAAAACTATTGCACATTCTCAACCAGATGCTCGATCTCAGGAGGCTGGATCATCACGGCATGAAGCTTTGCCTGTCCTTTGGAGACATCTCAGATTTTATTAAAGGCGTAGCAGCTTCTTTTGAGAATTTTGCAACAAATAAACACATATGTATTGATTACGATATACCACAAGAGATAAGCGGGTATTATGACAAGGATAAACTGGAGAAAATAATTTCAAACCTCGTCCATAATGCCATAAAATATATCGATAAAAAGGATGGGAGGATCCTGGTTTCGTTGAAAAAGGATGATGAAGCACACGTGCTCATCAGGATATCAGACAACGGGATTGGAATCTCAAAGGATGTCATTAACGATATTTTTGACCGGTTTTACCAAACTTCCAACCTCAATAACGGAAGCGGGATTGGCCTGGCACTGGTGAAAGAGTTAATCGAATTTCAGAATGGAACAATCACTGTTGAAAGTAATGAGGGAGAAGGGACAGCATTCTCCATAAAACTACCGGTTAAAAAAGAAGCGTTTAATATCAGGCCCGATCGCATTGAATTGGTTGAAGAAGATAATAATTCTGTGCCGGAGTCTGGGAGTCAGGACATCTTTTCTGAAGAAATAATTTCAAACGACACTGTTAAAGATCTTCCTGATGATACGATAAACGAGCGATCAATTCTCATTGTAGAAGATAATCCCGATCTCAGAAACTTTGTCGCAGATATTTTCAGGAGTGATTATGTGCTTTATGAGGCTTCAAATGGTAAGGAAGGGCTGGAAATTGCCGTTAAATACCTCCCTGATGTTATCATTAGTGATATCATGATGCCTTTGATGGACGGATATACGCTTTGTGAATCCATTAAAAAGGATATGCGCACAAGCCATATCCCTGTAATACTGCTTACCGCCAAAAACAACGAAAACAGTAAATTATATGGTTACGAACTCGGAGCTGATGATTACCTGATCAAACCATTTAACAGGAAAATACTCAGATCGAGGGTTGAGAATCTTGTGCATTCACGTCTACAGCTAATACAGAGGTTTTCAAATCAGTTTAACCTGGAACCCAAAGAGATCTATATTGCTGATGCGGAAAAAGAATTTCTCGAAAAAACCATTTCAATCATTGAGAATCATATATCGGATCCGGATCTTGATGTAGACCTGCTGGCTGGCGAGCTGGGCGTGAGTCGTACCCAGTTATACCGGAAGCTGAAAGCACTGACGGATTACTCAGCGAATCAGTTTATCAGGATCATCCGGCTGAAACGAGCTGCACAAATACTGAAGCATGGTCAGAACAACCTGGCAGAAGTAATGGATAAAACCGGATTCAGTAATTATTCCTATTTCAATAACTGCTTTAAGAATTATTTTGGCAAAACGCCCAAAGAGTATTCTGAGGAAATAAAGTTATCTGAAAAACAATAATGGAAATTTATTTTAGATGCTCGAAATAATAGTGTATCTGAATGCTAATAACGGTGTAGATATATAATCTGTAAGGTTTTTTTATATACTACATACAGGAGTTATTTGGTAATTTTCTACTATTTTATATAAATAATACGTCGTTCCCTTGAATTGGCTAATTGGAAGATATCCATATTATTGTATTAGGAAAATAACAAAGGATTCAATCGTCGAATAGTTTTTTAATCCTTACATACAGCAACAATGCATCATTTTATATTTTATGTATTAATTCGTAAATACTAGAGTAAAACAAATAGTGTTATAATATGAAAGGGTATTTAAAACAGTTTTTTGTAATTTTTGTTGCAGTTATTTTTCTTTATTCATGTAAAAAGGATGATAATGAAAATCCTGTTCCGGAAAAACTGGCTGTTACTGAATTATTAGGAAAGTGGACAGTTGTAGAAATTAAGCGAACGGTTGCCGGGTCAACAACAACTCTAATGCCGGAAGAAGGGTTTATTACACTTGATTTAACATCCGATAGTAAGGTGAAAATCATCAATGTTGAAGAAGGCGTATGGGGAGAATCAGTATTTTCTTATAATGTAAATGATAGTATTCTGACACTGCCAAGCCCCGGCCCGGGGAATCTGAAAGTTATTGATAAAGGAACAAATTCCTATGTGTTCGCACAGACGGTTATTGAAAATGGTTCCGAGGTCGCCTATCAATATACATTGAATGCCTATCAGAATAACGGACTATCCGAAGAGATACTTAAAGATAAATGGGATGTTATTAATACAAAAATCTACACGCAGGACGGAGGATCAATTCAGTATATAATCAATGAGTCAGGGATAACAAGAGACCTGATAACCCTGGAATTGAAAACAGACGATTCGTATAGGTATGTTGACCTGTATAATTTCATGGAAACCAGTGAAGGAGACTTTACCATAATCGATGAAAATAATCTGGTAATCGATGCTGGAACAGAAGATGAATTGTTGATGCACATTATTTTAACAGCTTCGGATACCAGCCTGTATTTTGTTGATCGAAGTACATCCGATCCGGTTTTTAATAAATATAAAATTAGTCTGTCAAAATCAGATATTTCCTTAACAACACTTGATCTGGCAGGTAAATGGGAGATCACAGAAGGTTCGGTTACCTATGACCGCATATACGACCCAGGAGCTGGGGGAACAGATATTTCGTATACCATTGATTACGGGAGCTTTCCTGAAGACCGTTCATTAATGATCTTTGATGATAATAACCTTACCGTATTGGACGCGTATATGGGGATCAATACAGAGGTTATGGGTTATGAAATTTTAAATGGTTCAACCCTATATCTAATTGATAATGGATTGTTTTCAGGGCACTATTTTGTACATATTGATCAATATACGGGCTCAACAATCAAAGGTACCGTTATTCAGTATTATCAGGGAAGTGATTATATCATGACCAGGACAACGACAATGAATCTTCATAAAACACAGGATCCTTCATTTACATTAGAGTTAAATGATTTGCTTGGACAGTGGGAAGTAACGAATAATACAACAGAAGTTGTGAATTATTTATGGGAATCTCAGGGGACACTGCCGGAGGTTGACGAGGAACCGGCAACAGGAAATAGCATTAACTTTATCGATTGGAGTGGAACAGTGACCGATACGGACATCCCAATGATGATAATTGAAAAGGACAAATTGCTGATCCGTGTTGACGGATATTTCGGTGAATATGAAATGGTTCTGCATGTCAGTGATTACAACAGCACAAATAATACGATACAGGTGATGTATTCCGAACCACATGAGAATCAGACAGAAATGTACGATGATCAATATCTGGTCACCCTGGATCTTACAAAGCAATAACAATACGTATAATTTGATCTATTAAAAGAGGCTGCTTCCTTCCGGGACAGCCTTTTTTAATTGGGTTTACATGAAATCGTGTTATAAGTTATGTGAATATGTTAACAGGCAATTTATTTAAGGGTTTAATATAATTTTTTGCATTATTTAAAGTTATTAAATTGAGGAGGATGTTTCAAAAATATTTTTAAAGGTTCAAAACCTAATAAAACATGGATTTTTACCGTTCGGAGTTTTTTCTCAAATAAACATGAATATGAAAAATAAGCTTCTGTTAAGTCTCACGTTTTTATTGGTATTTACCGGAGTAAATGCTCAGATAATTATCGATCACACATCTGTTGATATGTATGACGATATCCCTGATGGGTATATTCAGGAGGTGAAGAAAATGCTTATTGCCATTGCCGGAGAATCACATTCCAAAGGATACAGGCTTGGGCTGGAATTGCTCGAGAGTCAGGATGCGAATTTTGCAGTCGAAACCCAGGAGTCGGGGGTTCCTTATGCATATACAGAGAATAATTTAAGGATTATCAGGCAGGTTACGACCAATAACGGTGGTTCATGGGCTTCCACAACCGGAGAAGGAAGATGGTTTTGTGACGTATCTGCCCGTGATCAGATTAAGTCGCATATTCAGTATTGCAATAATAATAATCTGTTCAATACAGTGGTCGGATTCGGATGGTGCTGGGATATGACCGCCTCTAACGGACCTGCAGGCACTCAGGATCCTGTGTACAATGTACGATGGGCCGGCAGATCCGATGGAGGACCTGACGGCAGTTACATTTGGGGACTGGATGCAGACGACGAAGTGCTGACAGGTAATGCTGTCTGTATGCAAACCTATATTGATGCTACAGAAGAGTATAATCAGTTTTGTGAAATCAATAACATCAATACGAAGGTGATTTTTACCACTGGTCCTGTTGATGGGGGAGGAAACACCGGGGAGAGAGGTTATCAGCGATTTTTAAAGCATGAGTATATCCGTGATTATGTGTTAAGCACAAACAACAGGATCCTGTTTGACTATGCTGACATTCTTAACTGGTCAGATGCCGGTGATCAGCGTATCATATCATGGACAGATCTTGGAGGTGTTGTAAAGAATTTTCCCTGCATACACAGCAACAATACCTTAAATTTTGATGGAAGCACTACAGAAGACGGTGATCATATAGGAGAAAGGGGCGCATTACGGCTGGGAAAAGCCATGTGGGTGCTGCTGGCACGACTGGCTGGCTGGTCCGGCCAGACCTCAAATGATGATGAACCACCATCAACTCCGCAAAATTTAGTCGCAAGTATTACACAAAACGGAGTCTCGCTGAGCTGGGACCCTTCAGATGATAATGTTGGCGTGACCGATTATCAGATTCTGATAGATGGAATGGTAAGTCAGAGCGTATCAAGTACCAGCTGTGAGATAACCTCTGTATCAGGTGGCTATCACGATTTTTCGGTACGGGCAAGGGATGCTGCGGGAAATATTTCTGTTGAAAGTAATGTTGTGGGCATTACTATTACAGGTCTCGATCAGGATGATATCTTTGAAAAGGTACGTATATATCAATCCGGATCAGGACTGGTTTGTGTTGATGCACTGGGTCTGTTGCATAAAAAAACCAAAATGAAAATTATTGATTTGTATGGAAGAATATGGGTTGATAACGATGTGGAATTAAAGGGAGGGAAAACATATTTATCAGATGTGTCTTTCTCAAAAGGGATATATATAGCCCAGATTGAAGATACTAAATCAAAATATATTATTAAATTTGCCGTTCAATAATCAGATTCAATGAAGTAGATTCGTTTGAATGGTCTGTTTCTGATTACTTCGGTATTTTTCAGCAGGATATCCTGACAAGATTCAAATAGTGAAAAACTATTAACAAATTAGTAATAGCGGATTTTTTAAAAATCAAGATAAGTATGGCATTTTAGTAATTATTAAAAGGTTGTCGGTTTAAAAAAAATATTTATTCTCCGGTCAGGCTTAATAAATCCATAAAAAATTCGTTGGTAATAAGATTGCAAAAATAATAATACTAAGTATAACCCTTATGTATAATATAATTATGCTAACAACTATATGTGGCAAAAAAACTAAATTTCAATAACTATGAAAATAAAACGTACATTTCTTCTATTAATCTTAACAGGATTTAGCTATTTGCTAAATGCTCAGGACTCAGGCTCAGATGCCCGGGTCACCAATATCCCGGATGATGAACCACCCACTGCTCCTTCAAATCTGACGGCAGGAACTGTTACACAAACTACCATAGCAGTGAGTTGGACAGCCTCGACAGACAATGTTGGTGTAGCAGGCTATAATGTTTATGTAAATGGAACGCTTAACCAGACGGTTTCAGGTCTGAGTGCCAATATTACCGGTTTAACGGCTTCAACAAATTATTCAATTTATGTTACTGCCTATGATTATAAAGATAACGAATCACCGGCAAGTAATACTATACAGGTGTCTACGAGTGCCGCAGCCGATACCCAGGCTCCTACAGCACCTACAAATCTGGCGGCAGGCACAATTACGCAGACTTCTATAGCGATAAGCTGGACAGCTTCAACAGACAATGTCGGAGTTCAGGATTATCAGGTGCTGGTAAACGGAACGGTAAGAAGTACTGTGACAAATACAAGTACTACCCTGACAGGATTAACAGCATCTACTGCCTACACTATTCGTGTTAGAGCCAGGGATGCTGCAAATAACGTTTCCGCAAATAGTAACCAGATTTCCGTAACTACTTTGTCAGCTGCCGATACGCAGGCTCCAACAGCGCCAACCGGACTGGCAGCAGGTACTGTTACAACGACATCTGTTGCGATAAGCTGGAATGCTTCCACTGATAATGTCGGGGTTGCCGGATACCGTGTCTATGTAGGTGGAAATTTAAATAGTACAGTAGCAGCATCATCAACAAGTACCACAATTACCGGACTTACGCAGTCCGAAACATACAATATTTTTGTCAGAGCGTATGATGCAGCAGGTAATCAATCAACAAATAGTAATCAAATCCAGGTTGTAACAGAGACAGCTGCTGATACCCAGGCACCTACTGTACCAACCAACCTGGCTTCAGGGACCGTCACACAAAACAGTATTGTCCTTAGCTGGACAGCCTCTAATGACAATGTTGGTGTAACAGGGTATGACCTGAGTGTTAATGGTACGGTTCAGACTGTTACTACTACCACTCATACCCTCATTAATCTCCCTGCCGCCTCAACCTTTACTATCCGCGTAAGGGCGCGTGATGCAGCGGGTAATGTGTCTGCCTATACCAGTGCTATAAATGTCACTACACCAGATACGGAGGCACCTTCTACACCAACCGGTTTAACAACGGAATCTGTTGCTCCGACTCAGATTATCGTTAAATGGAATGCGTCCATTGATAATGTAGGTGTTGAAGAGTATGTTGTTTATCTCGATGGTGTACAATACCAGGTGGTAAGTCTGGCTCAATGTCAGATAACAGGGTTAACACCAAATACATCCTATACAATTAACGTAAGAGCCCGTGATGCTTCTGATAACGAATCAGGATTAAGCTCCGACCTTCTGGTTACAACACCTTTGACAGTAGATAATGAGCCCCCAACAGCTCCATCTAACCTTACTCAGGGTTCAGTAACGCCGTATAGTGTATACCTGACCTGGGACGGATCAAATGATAATGTGGGTGTTGTCGGGTATCAGATTCAGATCTCCGAAGCCAATGGTAACAATCCACGATACCTGGTGACAACAGATACGGAGTTTACAGTGACTCAATTGACACCAAATACTGAATATAAAATAACAGTTGTCGCTTTAGATGCAGCTGGTAATGAATCTTCCGGAAGTAATCAGATTACCTTTACCACTACCGAACAGATAATCTCTGCTATCAAAAAAGGTGATATACGGGAAGATATCAAAGTATATCAACTTGCCTCCGGACAACTCAATATTGAGATGCCATCAGAAACCATATCTGATGTTCGTGTTCGGATATATAATCTGTCCGGCCAACGGTTTATGGATTCCATGGTACGTATGAACGGATCTGTGAATCAGCTAAATGGAGTGAACCTTGCAAAAGGGATCTATGTGATTCGGATCTCGGAAAATAAAAATGAATTTGTAAAGAAATTCCTCATTCAGTAGGGATAAAATAAAAAATATTCCAAAACCACACCTTCTGTCTCAGGAGGTGTGGTTTTTTGTTTTACTTCAGATCAGATATAACCGGGCAATATCGGGAAATCCTCTGGAAATCGATCATTCTGATTTGCGGAGCTTTGGTATAATTTGGAGCACCAAAATCGGGAATCCAAGATAAAAGTAGGAAGAAAAGCCAAAAAAAAGCCGTCATTCAGAGGAACTTGCCCGGAGGGCTTGTGACGTAGGAATCTCCATCTGTTCGAAATAGCACAGGCAAAATGCTGTCCTGAGCCCTAAATGAAGAAAATCTTTACCGATGACGGATTTGGTTTTGTTGTCTGTTTCAACCTGACAGGTCTTTGGACGCCGTAAGGAAAATCACTCGAATAATTAAAATTACTACTGACTCGGGGTTCTGCTCCCCATGACCCGACATTATGTATGTAGTCATTTTTACCCACACTCAACGCCGTGGTTCGTGTCCGCACGTGTCCGCACGTGTCCTCACGAAACACCACTTCGCACTACCCAACAACAGGATCATAATTTGCCTGTGACGTGGAATCTCCTGATATTTTGTAACAATCAATACAAATAATATCCTGAAAGCCCCCCAACACGAGATCTCCATATAGTTTGACCTTAACTAAACTGCATTAAATCCGGAGGGTTTTGTCAGCAATTTTAATGGGTCCTGATTTAACAAACGACATAATACCGTATATAATTCCTCATTATATTCTTTAAACGCATCAGGCCGCTCAAAAAAGTTCTCAACAGCCACAGCAAAGAATTCGTGGATATTGGTAGCTGCATAATATCTGAAAAAATGCGATTCATCGTTCAGTATTTTGTCCATCTCTTCGTGTGACAGCCTGGTCCATAGCAATAACATCTCGTCATCCAGAAAATCATATTCGCGGTTAATTATGGCATTTTCAAGGTGTAAGGCATGAGCCATCTCATGCAGTCCGAGGTTTCGCCCGTCGGAGTCATCCATATAACCGCGTACGAAATTTTTCCAGGACAATACAATATACCCGCCGGCATTGACTTCCCCCTGGTGATATTTGTCTGTGTGCCTGGAGTAATAATTGTCGGGAAATACAAAGATTTTATCAAAATGCTGAAAATACACACCCGGATGTCCGAATGACAACTGAATGGCAGCACCTCCTATCATCACGCTCATGGTGTCGGTAACAGAAGGCATGTCTTTGGGGATGAACGTTTTTTGCCGGATGAATTTTTGAACCCGCCGTTCAAAGATATATTTATTTCCCTGTGATAATCTTTTGTAATAATTATGATGACGGTTTAAAATGTCATGAATGGTCTTTGGATTAGCTTTCGACTTGTGGAAACTGCCTGAAGAATAATTGTTTGAATTCCCGGTTTTTCCTAACAGATAGGAGATGTAGGAACCAGTTATTATTAAAAAAAGAATAAAAATAAAAAAGAATACGAATACCATAAAAAAAAGATACAGGGGAAAAATCCCCTGTGTTGTGATTTATATTTTGCAAATATACGCTATAATTCAGCGAAAATATTTTTTACAGATACTTCTTTTTCGATTTTCTCTTTTAAGGCACTGATTTTCACTCTTTCCTGTTCCATGGAGTCTCTGTGTCGGATCGTAACTGTTTCATCTTCTTTTGTCTGATGATCAACAGCTATACAGAAGGGTGTTCCGATAAGATCCTGACGTGTATAACGCTTCCCGATTGATTGAGAATCTTCGTAGATAAGGTTAAAATCGTACTTAAGGTCCTCAAAGATCTTTCGGCCGATCTCAGGCAGTCCGTCTTTTTTAACCAAAGGAAGTATAGCTGCTTTTACCGGTGCCAGTGCAGGGTGGAATTTGAGCAATGTGCGTTGTTTCTCCTTTTCACCTTCACCTACAGTCTCTTCGGTATATCCGTTGCACAACATCATAAAGAACAGCCTGTCAGCACCGGCAGAAGTCTCAATGACATAAGGCACATAGTTTTTATTTATTTCCGGATCGAAATACTGCATCTTCTTCTTCGAAAGCTGCTGATGGTTTCCAAGGTCGAAATCCGTTCGTGAATGAATACCCTCCACTTCTTTAAATCCGAAGGGGAATTTATATTCGATATCTACGGCAGCATTGGCATAATGAGCAAGTTTGTCGTGATCATGGAACCGGAGATCCTGAGCGGGTATACCCATAGCTTTGTGCCATTGCAGACGGATGTTTTTCCAGTGCTCATACCATTTCATCTCTTCTCCCGGACGAATGAAGAACTGCATCTCCATTTGCTCGAACTCACGCATACGAAAGATGAACTGTCGTGCGACAATTTCATTCCTGAAGGCTTTACCAATCTGTGCAATACCGAAAGGCACCTTCATACGGGCTGTTTTCTGCACGTTGAGGAAGTTGACAAATATTCCCTGAGCTGTTTCC
>JBNKDZ010000038.1:0-5327 GCA_050288525.1 Cyclobacteriaceae bacterium | reverse complement strand
CGGTTACCAGTCCGGACGCATACCCTTTATTCAGCGTCCTGTTGATACACAAAATACCTATTGGCCCGACAGGGGCTGCCACGGAGAATCCAAGTATTAATCCTTTGTATAAAAATAGCTGATCCATCGGCTTCAATGATCATAATTTTCAATTTCGGAGATCATATCACTAAAGTATAGTTAGAGGAAGAGAAAATAATAAAATCAGCAATAATATAGAAAAAACGTAATCAGAACTTTTTAGCTCAGGATTTTTATAATGGGAATCTAAATCTTCTGATCCTCGAATATAAAGTAAAAAATCCCTGGTATGAATTTTAAAACTTAAAAATCTAAAGAATTTGTCAAACAAAGAATGTATAAAAGGAATTAGTAGGCAGTTAAAGAAGAATATTAAGTCTTTCGAGAGATCATTAACAAACAGTAAGCTTGTCAGTCCAATCAAAAATAGTAGTCCTGTAAGACAGAATCTTAAAGGATTTGTACACCATGACTTATTTCTGTTAATCAATAGAAACGTACTAATACCTATTGAGATAATTAAGCCTAAAAACACAAAATATTTTTCCATCCCAGATTATATAATGTTTGTAGCCCTTAAAGCTTATAACGGCTTAAAATGTTCCTCAAGATCAGACGTATCCATTGAGACATAGGTGTATTGTCTGGGCAGAAACCATGCTATTCCTTGCATTACTGCTTCAAAGTGTTCTTTTTTATCAAACTTGTCCGGCGTCAGGTTAAAAACCAGTTCCTGAAGATGTCCTTCCGGTTTGCGGCGGTTCATCAGCAACAGCTTTGTGTCATGAATACCAAGACTTTCCAGGAACTCACGGATCACCTTTCTGGTCTGTACAGGGATTATGGATTCTGAGGGTTGTCCTACCAGAACTTCTTCTTTTTCTTTCAAAACCTCCTCTTTCGGCAAATCCCATGCTTCCGGTTTTGTGTAAAAGGCTTTTTTGATATGGTAATTCACAATATCGCCATATGAAAATACCCAGTCGGGTTGCTCCTTTAAAGGGTTGATGACCACCCCAAACCCTCTTTCCAATAAAAAATCGTTCACCATATGTTTGATTACGTAACATTGAAATGGTTTCCCGGGCTCCGGGATATTTAACTGAAAATAGGGAAAGCCATCCGGCCCTTTAATCAACTGAGGACTGCCACATATAAAACTGGCGTCTGCAACATTCTCCAGAAATTTTTCCTTCCATACCTCATCCCGCTGTTCATGAGGGATTTTGAATAATTCGTTTAGAATGGTTGTTTTTGAAAGGTCTCCGTAATACGGTTTGTTTTCCGTTTTCGGAGTTGGTTCTTCATCCTTTTTCCCATTTTTAAATAAATCCATATTAATCATTTTTCATATTGATGTTAGCAAAAAGCAAGCAGAAGGCCGTTTTCAGATCAGCCTTTCGTGTGTTGATCATTATTTCATATCCACCTTCCAATGCTCGATAACGGCCTTCAGCTCTTCTGCTGTGAGGTAGGTAACAGCACCATGTTTGGGGCTTTTGAAATTGGTGGTCTTCATCACACCCTCGTTAAAATGGCCGAGGTTCTTGTAGGTGACGAAATCAGTTGTTTCACTGAATCCCATATTGCTGGGTCTTAGACCATATACGTCATACATAAGCACATAGGTGTCCGTTCCCAATCTCCTGAACACGTTTGGAGCCTCAGTCATTACTTTTTCCGGGTCAATGCGGGTAGTGTCTGATTTGTAGCCTTCGTTGATTTTGTCGGAAACAGAATGCAGGATCCGGGCACCTGAAACATAGAAAAGCTGGTATTGATCGCCTACTTTGGTGATGTCGCCATCAAGGCCTCCGATTTCGGTTATGCGCGTGGGGGTGGTTTCAAGTTTTGTATAATCATCGTTGGTGTATGAATAATACATATGGCACTCCTTATTGTTGTAACGAATGGTGAAATATACCATCATTTTTCCTTCTTCAGGGTCGTAAACGGTCTGGGGTGCCCATGAGCAGTCGATGTCACCCAGTTCGGGAAAGGCCGTGTCTACGCGAAAATCGGTATGGGTCCAGTGTATGAGGTCATAGGATTTCATTAGCACGATGGCCCGGTTGTTGCCCCAGCCATATTTTTCGGCAGGACGTTGAAATTCCGTATCCCGAAATCCGGCCCGTTTGCCAAAAATATGCAGGTCGGTCATGGCCAGGTAAAAAGCACCATCCGGTCCGCGGGTGATGTGGGGATCGCGGACACCTTTCTGCTCTGCCAGCTCTGACCCGATAAACACCGGATTGCCATCATTAACATCCGTAAACGTATACCCATCTTTGCTTATTGCCATATAGGCCGACTGGTTCTGATCTTTAAAATACACCAGCAGATATCCTGCATAATCTTTCTCCGTAAAATCCCGGCTATTTTCCGGCTTTTCCAACTGTGGTACAATCTCAATACCTGTCGAGACAAATGGCGTGGGAAGCATGCCAGGCTGGGAAAAGACGTTTTTTGCTGTAAGTAGTCCGGTTATAACCAGCACTATAAGAAAGAAGATTTTTTTCATTTGAAATGGATTTTAGGTTTTTTGTTTATTAAAAATGTATTCATGAAATGTAAATATAGGGAAAAGAACCAAAATAACCGGTATATTGTCTGATCAGGATTTTTAGGATTACGGGATTTCAGGATGCTAAAGCTGGCGACGAGAAATGAAAGATGTCTTCAGATAGTTGAAGGATTAAGTTTTGTCGTCTGTTTCAACGCTGACAGGTCTATAGACGCTGACAGGTTTATTACACTAATAATCAAAATTTATTAAAATTATGAATAGAAAAACCATTATGCTGGCGCGTGACAAGGGTGAAAAGAAGGATATATCGCTGTGCCCTTCGCCCTATGCTCTTCGCGCTATCCGTCTGATTCAACGCTGACAGGTCTATGGACGCTGTCAGGTTTATTACACTAAATAATTAAAATTTCTACTGGCGCGCATTTTCATTAAAAACTCATCTACTTGCGCGGGATTATGTGAAACGGTTCCAGTGCCGAACTTTCGACAATAACCAACTAAATGTTGAGAAATCATTCATTCACAAGATGACAAAAGTATGTGTGAATAGAAGCGTCTCGCTTCGGCCTCAAACGATCAAATTAAAAGCGATTGATGAATATTTCCGGGTTTTACGCTTGTTGTTGACAGATTGAGTTTTGTCGTCTGATTCAACGCTGACAGGTCTATGGACGCTGACAGGTTTATTACACTAATAATCAAAATTTCTACTGGCGCGCATTTTCTTTCAAAATGCGTGACAAGGTTCGCTTTGCCCTCCGCGCTACGCCCTCCGCACAAGATCCTTCTCAAAGTACCGTTTCTTATACTTCTTACCATCGATCATCAGGTAGTACATGTTCGATTTTTCTTTATCATGATACAACCGGTCAATTACAAATCCTTCTCTTTCAGTATGTACATGCGCTCCCGGGATGGTTGTTACCTTGTCCCCAATCTGAAATTTAAACTCGGTATCCGTATAATCGTTGAAAAAGGCTTCACCATACTTCCGGGCCAGATCGAACAGTCCTGCATCCAGCAATTCCCGGATCAGTCGCAGATAGAAGGATTCTTTCGAGCCGTGAAAAAGTATTGTCGGTATTTTTGTGCTAAAAAGTTCTGCTCCGTTTGAACGAAGTGTGACCAGGTGATCAGTAGAGTTGTTATTTTCCCTTGACCAGGTGAAAACATAGTGATCTTTCCCGATCAATTCCCCCGAATATGAATCCGTTCCATAGATTGTGGATGTCTCGGCAATTTTATTCAGCAATGAGATCAGGTCTGTTAATTTCACAGCTTTTAATGAAGCTGCATTACCATTCATGTCGATCTCAACATCACAGAACAACTCATCAGGTATTTCAGCGACTAACGAAGAGATTTCTTTCGGGTATAATTTGTGATTTTTTATCATCATTTTTCCTTAGATGGCAAAATAATGAAAATATTTGCGTTAAGCTATGGATTGTAGGGAAGAGACATTGGCCACCCTAATATGCTATTCGCCCTCTACGCTTTGCGCTACGCCCTTTGCCCTCCGCCTAATAACTCCATTCGGTATTTTACCATCCGGACGATCAGGTCTTTTGGCAAGGGCTTGTCTACAGGAAATTGTACCGAACCTTTTCCTTTTTTGTAATCCTTCAATTCAAGATCGAACTTTTCCATGGTGGTTGGGTGTGGATACAGACCGACATGTTTTTTGTAGCCGGCAATCATGATTTGCTCTTCACGTTTACCGCCTTCGGTCAGCGCATAAGCAGGAATGTTATAGTTTAACAATTCCGATGCATCCGGTGCCGCCTTCAGAATGCATTCCTTTAATTCAAGAAGCGCTTGCTTCGTGCCTTCAGGTTGAGCGTTAAAATAGGCTTCAACTGTGTCAAATGAATTTGCCTTTTGCATAAATACGATAGTTGATGATTGAGATTTTGTTATGATTACGTATAACAAGGATTTGTGAGAACTTGTTTTGGGGAGTCTATGATAACAAGGAATTATTGATCATATTGAAATCTTGACACGAATTGAAATCTTGACACGAAAAATACCGGATTGCAAATCCTGGGTTTCTCCGTTCTGAAAAATATTCGGGTGTAGTTGCAAACATACACCCAGATATAATACTACTCCGAGATAGGGATTTTTTTGAAGACACGATGGTTCTTAAAATCCCGGATTACAAATCCTGTCGTTGTTTATTACTTACAATTATTGTTATAAAACATAAAGGCATCTTCTACATCCTTGTCTTTTTTTATAGGCTTATTTTGTTGTTCAACATATAACCTAAAGCGATCACATTCCTTTGTCAGTGTTTGTATGTATTTTTTTATACCTATTGATTCCAATGTTTCATCTTTTTTATAATATGTAACTGATGCTACTTTATTTATTGAGGTTTGTGGCCCATTCATTCCATACACAGTTGATCTTCCATAAGAATATGCTTTGAATATATCGATTTTGCCCTGAGTTACATAAAATCCTATGTAGTAATAAGATCCACTTTTAATTACAATATATTCGGATCCATCTTTAAGTTTAATGGAATCTATTTCTGATTTCGGTAGTTTTACTTTGATATTATTTAATTTTCCGTTTACAAAATCCCTGTCATCATCAGGAAATATATTTTCTCCTTTGTAATATCTCAGTTTCGTTATGAAATTTATTCTTTCTCCATTCTTTTTAATTATTTCAACCGTTTCTGTACTCTGTGCAAATGAAAAAGTTAGGCTTAAAAAAAAAATTATTGAGGTAAGTGTCAGTGATTTTAATTTCATGGTAAATATTA
>JBNKDZ010000037.1:0-2746 GCA_050288525.1 Cyclobacteriaceae bacterium | reverse complement strand
ACGTGCCTATACTATTTTGGTTAATGCTGTAAACATCAATAAATATTCCATCTCTCTGAACAAGGCGTATGTATTGCAATCCGTCCGAATGGGGCTCGACAGTTATGCTGAAGAGGCATTGAATGATCTTCAAAACCGGATGTCTGAAAATGAATACGCTTTGTTTAAACAAGAGTATCAGGTATTACTTGATGCACATAACGTTGAAAACAGTTTATGGAACTAGAGAATTGAAAAAATGACCATTAAAATATAAATACTTCCATTGATCATATTCCTGTTACCTTTGCGCAGGTATTACGTCTCTTTTTGTGATACAACCATTAATTATAACTCTATTATCAATGAAATTTAACCTTTTCTTTTTTACTGTATTGCTGTTCAATACGCTGGCATATGCACAGGACAAATACACCATCAGTGGCTATCTGAAGGATGAAGCTTCGGGAGAGACACTTATAGGGGCTACTGTTTATGTCAACGAGCTGGCAACAGGCACTCAGTCAAACGTATATGGATTTTATTCTATGACACTGCCCGAAGGTACCTACAATCTGGAGTACAGATATCTGGGATACCATACCCAGAAGAAGTCTGTTGTGCTTGATCAGAATGTTCAGATCACCATTGAGCTTCTTTCAGAAGACCGACAACTGGAAGAAATCGTAATAACAGGCAAACCCGAAGACCATAATGTCACCAGTGTGGAGATGAGTGTTAATGAGGTAGACATAAAAACCATGAAAAAGATGCCGGCGTTTCTTGGGGAGGTAGATGTTATTAAAAGCATCCAGCTTCTTCCGGGGGTCAGCACGGTAGGTGAGGGAGCTTCCGGATTTAATGTGCGTGGAGGTACGGTAGGACAAAACCTCGTTCTGCTGGATGAAGCGCCTGTGTACAACGGCTCCCACATGCTGGGGTTCTTTTCCATCTTCAATCCGGATGCCGTAAAAGAAGTGAAGCTGTACAAAGGAGGCATCCCTGCACGATATGGAGGTAGAATATCGTCCATACTCGATATCCGGATGAAAGAAGGTAATGAAAAGAAATTTGCCGGTACCGGAGGTGTTGGTACGATATTCAGCAGGCTCGCTGTTGAAGGACCTACCTTTAAAAACAAAGGATCTTTTATCCTGGCCGGCAGGAGGTCGTATGCCGATGTTATCGTAAAACCTTTTACTGATGTTCTGGATGAAGGAGCGCAGCTCTATTTCTATGACCTTACCTTAAAAACACATTACTCCTTTAACAGAAAAAACACCTTGTATCTTTCCGGATACCTGGGGAGGGATAAGTTTATGTTTGACAAACAGCAGGGATTTAGTTGGGGGAACACTACTGCAACGTTGCGGTGGAACCATTTATATAGCGACCGCCTGTTTTCCAATGTCACCTTATTTCTGAGTGATTATGACTATAAACTCGATTTTGGTGAGGATCAAACCGATATGTTCCACTGGGATTCCAGGATCCGAACGTATAACATCAAACCGGAATTCTCTTATTTCATCAATACCAACAACGAACTGACATTTGGTGGCGAGATGATTTACTACGATATGGAGCCAGCCAATGCTTACGGAGCCAGTTCAGGCGAGTTTGTTAATGTCAGCCTCACAAAAAAATACAGCCTGGAATCTTCAGCTTATGTAGGGAATGAGACCAAAATCGGCAATCATTCCCTTCAGTTAGGTCTGAGAGTAAGCAACTTCCAGTATATGGGACCCGGCAATGTTTATGAACTGGAAGTTATGCAGCTTGGAGCCCGTAAGCGGATCGTAAATATTACCCAGGCGGATGACCATGAAGTAATAAGCAGCTATACCAACTTCGAACCCAGGGTGGGGTTGAAAATCCAGACAGGCCCTCAGGCCTCCATCAAGGCAAGTTACAACCGGATGAGCCAGTATATCCATCTTATTTCGAATACAACAGCCTCCAATCCACTCGATGTTTGGCGGCCAAGTACCAATAACCTGGTCCCTCAGACAGGTGAACAATATGCGCTGGGTTATTTTAAAAATTTTGGGTCAGATAACGATATAGAGGCTTCACTTGAAGTGTACTATAAAAATACCGACAACCAGATCGAATACATCGATGGTGCCGATATTCTGATAAACGAAGAACTGGAGGCAGAACTTCTTAATGGAGACGGCCGGGCCTATGGGCTGGAATTTTTCCTGAAAAAGAACAAAGGCAAGCTTAACGGATGGGTCAGTTATACTCTTGGTCGTACAGAATTGAAAGTGGACGGTATCAATAAAAACGATTGGTATCCCACACGCTATGACCAGACACATAACCTGAAGATGACAGGATTTTATGAGCTGAACGACAGGTGGACATTTTCGACGTCTTTCACCTATCTGAGTGGTACACCAACAACTTTCCCTACATCAAAACTTAACATGCAGGGCTTTGCTATACCGTATAATGCACAGGAAACACGAAACAATATCCGGATTCCGGATTTCCATCGTTTGGATATTTCTGCTACATTAAACGGCAAGAAATTCCGTAAAAACGGTAAGGAGCGTAAAAATCAGGATTACTGGGTTTTCAGCATTTACAATGTCTATTCAAGAAGAAATCCATTTTCCATTTATTTTTCCCAGGATTATCAAGAACGACCGGTAGCCAACCAACCTGTAGCCACCAAAGCAACAAGGGTATCCATAATCGGTTCCATAATGCCTGCCATTTCGTATAACTTTACCTTTTAATGACAATGAAACGTATTAAA
>JBNKDZ010000036.1:0-8069 GCA_050288525.1 Cyclobacteriaceae bacterium | reverse complement strand
AAACGTAGCCACCATCAGCGATGCCGGGGTAGTGACAGGTAAGGAAGGTGGAGCAGCTACCGTTACCGTTACCTCCAAAGACGGACAACACAAAGGAACCCGCCAGGTATTGGTCGTGGATGATAATAAAGACAATATTTTTGCCGACAGCATACGCCTGAACCATCACGAGCTCAATCTGATGCTCTATGATGAAGTACAGATGGATGTAACTTTTTTCCCTTCGGTAAGTACTGATACAAATTTAGTTTGGAAAACTGAACTAGGGATTAATATAAATCAAACAACAAAAATGCTAACAAACTTTGATGTTGGAACATTCTATTTAAAGGTAACAGCACCATTAGGAAATGTGAAGGATTCATGTAAAGTTATTATTAGTAAAATTGATGTTACTGGGATAGAATTTGATGAAGATTATTATGAGATTGAAGTTGGTGATGAAATACAATTGGGATATACAATAAGTCCTGCAGATGCTTCAAAGAAAAAGGTTTCTTTTTTTGCCTCTAATGATATTACAATATCTTTAGATGATGGAAAAGTAACAGGAATATCTACTGGATCGGCAACTGTTACCGTACGAACATCGGATGGAGGCTTTGAAGATACTTGTACAATAAATGTGGTTAAACCATGATGGATTAACCAATCAGAAACATAGAAAATCATTAGTATTTTTTGATAAAACCATATTTTTATGAGAACAATTACAACCAGGGGAATAATTTTCCTTATATCTGCGATTTTTTTAATTGAAGGATGTAAAAAAGATGAGAATGAAGTGGCTGTTTCCAAAATATCCGTGTCGCCATCACAGATTTCTCTCAAAACAGGGGAGACTGAATACCTTTCGGTTGCAGTAACTCCAAAAGAAGCTTACATTAAAGGCCTTAAGTGGAAAAGTGAGAATGAAGAGATTGCCACAATCGATAATAACGGGATGCTTTACGGAAAAGCCGGAGGTGAAACAGATGTAGTGGTTACCACCCTTGACGGCAAGCACAGTTCAATCTGTAAGGTAACCGTGGGAGATGACAAGGATATGAACATATATGTTGATAGTGTTCGATTAAACCACAACAAATTGGTGATGAGTCTAGGTACAACTGAGCAATTAATAGCAGAGGTGTATCCCAAAAATGCAACAAATAAAACATTAACCTGGATGAATTTAAATCTGGACGTAATCTCACTTAAAGAAAATGGAAGTATTTATGCTCAAAATGTTGGAACATCAAAGATAACGGTTATTGCAAATTCAGGAGGAAAATTTGACACTTGTTTTATCCGTGTTATAAAAGTCGATGTTGAATCTGTGGAACTTGATGTACACAACATTCAAATTAATGTAGGAGAATCCGAAAAATTAAATTATACTATTTATCCAGAAAATGCATCCAATAAAAATGTAAAATGGGACACTGAAGATAAAACAATCGTAACAGTAGAAAATGGAACTCTAAAAGGGATATCTCCAGGATCTACTACAGTTACTATTACAACCGACGATCAGAAGAAAACAGATATCTGCGAAGTCACTGTAGTCCAGCCAGTAACCGGGGTAAGTCTGGAGCAGGAGAAATTGTTGTTCCAGGGGAAAACGGCTGATATGAAAGCCACAGTCCATCCTGCTGATGCGACAAATAAAGATATCGTCTGGACAACTGATAATTCTGCCGTTCGAGTTACAAATGGAGTGGTCACCGCCACAAAGTCCAGTGGAGGCGCGAATATTACCGTAAAAACAGTTGATGGTGATTTTACGGCTTCAGTGTATGTGCCAATTTTAACCCCTGAAAACAATATCATTCCTACCTATAGCGACTACAATGCCAAAATAAAAGGCGAACCATATGCGGATAACTACAAAGCATTTGACGGATCTGACTTTTCGTATTGGGTCAATTCTACCTATACAGATCCGTGGATAGCGTATGAATTTGCAGACAAGCAATATGTAAATTACTATGAATTGTCCTTCCTTACAGTCAGTGGCACAAAAACAATTGAATTGATCGGCATCAACAGCAGTACCGATACACAGGTGCTTGACACCCGAACCGTCACTTCAGGTACATGGGCGTTTGAAATAGATAATACCAAAGCCTATAAAACTTACAAGGTCCGTTTTGTTGGCGCTCTGGATATGAAGCTTGGGGAGTTTAATGTAAGCCTGGTTGAATAATCAGCGTTTGTACGTTAAAAATATTTAAATCAGTCCGGTATGGAGATGAATCCTGCCGGACCTTTTTGTTTTTAGAGAATATGCTTTAATAAATGACTCTGTTTGGTAGTGCTTGTCAATAAGCTAACAGAACATCGGTTTCTGTTTTTTAATTTAGATCGGTTGTTATGCAAGGCTGCTACTTTCTTTTGTTGATTAGGTAAAAGAGCAATTCCTCAAGTTTAAAAATTACTATTCAGCTCATGATAATGAATTAAAACAATGTATTTTTTCCTGTTTTCCGGACTGGTAGATTCTTTTTTTATTTTTCGAAATATAAAAATCACCCTTTAAGCCCTTGAAATACTACTCAGTAGCATATTTCTGAAATGAGTGTCCTGTCCGGGGGTGGAGGGGTCTTGCATGAGAAACATAGAGAATAGTACCTTCAGCAAGCGCTAATCTGAACTTTTTGTAGAATAATTCTACTAATCAAGGTTCTGTACCCAGGCAGGAAAGCCTCTGTCATTACATTTTTTATTTTCAAAACATCTGGCACAAATGCCCCTACTTTTTGTCATTGCCACAAAAAGTAACAAAAAAGTCTGGAAAGAAAAAAGCTTCTTCCCCGCAAGCCTTACCCGCTCCCCGCTTTTCTTTCCTCCCTGAGCTATTAGGTCAACAAATCATGATTTATTATTGCTTTAAGAGAAACTGTTTTACTGACACCCATTTTTCATAGAACAAAATCATAACACGCTGTATAATCGTGAATTATATTTTTTGGGAAAAATCTATCTGGAAAACAGGATAATGGGTGGTTTTAGTAAATTTCAATTGAATAGGATGTTTCAAATAAACCATTTGGAGATAATTCAATAATACCCTCCTTATCTCTTAAAATTTGGTTTGTGCGTTCATTATCAGCTATTCCATACCATGGTTCAATACATACAAACGGAGCTTCATCAGAAGGAGACCAGATGCCCAGGTAGGGGTAGTCCTCAAAATGCAATCCTGCAAGTCGGTTGCCGTTAGGATCGGCCAACGCAACATATGAGATGCCTGTATTTTTAAATATTAAGGCCCCTCTGCTAAAGAGATCCTCAGTGATTATAAGCTCTTGCTGATTTCTGAGAACAGGTGCCGTGTTAAAACTGACTTCACCATTTTTATTCAACAAATAGGTGTCAGCCGTAATTTTTTCTCCAAAATCGAGTATATAACCATTCTTTGACCCGTCACCTGACAAAGGAATATTAAATCCTGGATGGCCGCCGATAGAGAAATACATAGGTTTATGGCCTTCATTTTTTACGACCCATGAAATTTTGATCTGTTTGTCTGTTAGTTGATATCCGATTTGCAATAAAAACTCAAAAGGGTAGATCTCCCTTGATGCATTATCACTGTGCATTTCAAAGATCAGGGTGTCTTCTGTCTGGTTGATTAACCGGAATGGTTTGTCCCTGGCAAAACCATGTTGTCCCAGTTCGAATTTTTCACCTTCATGGAGATAAAAGTTCTCTTTGAGTTTTCCGACAATCGGAAAAAGTATCGGGGCATGTCTGTTCCAGTATTCCGGATCAGCTTGCCAAAGGTATTCAATGTTTTCTGAAAAAATGGAACAAAGTTCAGATCCCGAATCCTTTACTGTGATTGATAAATGCTTGTTTTTAAGGTGGTAATGCATGGAATATTCCGGTTTTTATACAAATGTAAAAGAAATCCAATTACGATTTTACTGATATACACAATGATTCCTCTTTTGCAATCTATATCCATGGACATTTTTTCGGAGAAATTGACAACCTTGAAATAATCACAACTATTGAAAAAAATTATCTGATAAGCTTTTATGCATTTAAATGTATTAGTTCCTCTGTCTGATCGTTGTATTTTCAATACTATCATGTATTTTTGATGCATTCAATACTGTTACTTTGAGGCTCTTTATATCCATAGCATGTATTTTGTTACTGTTTGACAATCAGATCCGGACAGCACATACCCTCATTGACTTTTATATGAACAGGGATTATGTAGCCCAAAATTTCTGCGAAAACCTGGATAAAGGCATTACATCATGTTATGGAAGCTGTTACCTTGAAAAACAACTTGAGGAAGCATCTGAAAATGAACAACAACCGACATTCCCCAAAACCGAAATTGAGATTTTAAATTATCTCCCGGAAGCTGATGTAACGATTCCGGAATGCCTTTTTTATATTGTTGATAAGGGGTATTCTGAATTTATATGCAATTACAGATTTACCCCGGCAACCACGATTTTTCACCCGCCCAAGCGTTATTTCTGAAATTTTAAGAAGGCGCAAAGTATCATAAATAGTTTACAGATGGGAATTTTAAAAGTCTTGGGAGTCAAAAGCTTGGATTTTCCAATGTCCTGGTTCTCCAATGTCCTGGTTCTCCAACGCCTTGGTTCTCCCTATGCCTTGATTCTCCCTATGCCTTGGTTCGTGTCCTCACGTGTCCTCACGAACCAAAATGAATTCATAGGAATCATCAATGATCAGGGCTGTGAAAGATCCTTGCTCCTTCCATTCAATCATTTAAAAAAATACTAAAAAAGATCTGATGCGATCAGTATATCTTATTACCGTATGCTTGCTGGGCTGCATGTCGGCAATTAATACCATATCCCTTGCCCAGTCATATGGTAGCCTGACAGGCATAATAGCAGACGATTCTACCGGAAAAAGCCTGGAAGGAGCACATGTTTTTATTAAAGAATTAAAAAAGGGCGCCACAACTTCTGAAAGCGGCGAATTTACCCTCGAAAAATTGCCCGAAGGAGTTTATTCCCTCGAAGTATCCATGTTGGGATATCATTCAAAAAAGGTCGAAAATGTTGATGTCCATCCCGGTGAAGTCACGGAATTGCAAATAAGAATTGTCTCTGAGACGATCATTTTCGACGAACTGGTGATCTCTGCCACCAAATATGCTCAGTCAATAAAAAATATCAGTTCGCCTGTGTATGTGATTGGCAAAAGGGAATTACTCCAGTCAGAAGGGCGAAATATTGATGAGGTGTTTCAGACAATCCCGGGTGTCTATTCCGAAGACAGGTTTCACAGCAACTACAACCTGATCAGCTTTCGGGGCATTGGTCTTCATAGCCATGTTACCAGGGGAATCCTCGTGCTGGTCGATGGGGTGCCGGTAAATGAAGCAATGGGCAGGACGGTTTTTGAGGGGGTAGATATGGAGAACATTCGAAAACTGGAAGTAATTAAAGGACCTGTATCAGCATTGTACGGACCGAATGCCATCACCGGGGTGATCAATATTCTTGAAAGGGAACCGGAAGAAGGAACCCACGGTGAAGTTACGACAGGAGCCGGAAGCTATGACGCGTACAGGTTGGGAGGAAATATTCGCGGGGGTAATAAGTCGTTCAGTTACCTGGTTAAAGCAAATTATCAGTATTCCGGCGGATATCAGGAACATTCGAATTATGGCATGAAACTGGCCGGAATTAATCTGCGAAAAGAATTCGGACAATTCGGGAGGGTAGGGCTAACGACGGATTATATTTTGTCAACCGCCAATTACGGGGGAACGCTGGACAGCGTCGCATATCATGAAAGATCAAGGGAGGCAACAAAAAAATTCGCAGGCAGTGATAAAAAGCTGTTCCGGATGAACATTAATCATATCAAAAAATGGAAATCAGCGCAACTGTTTTCATACATAGGAGCACAGCGAAGGTATGATGAAGGACATTACAGTGATGCAAATTTTGGTACCGATGATATATGGATGTACAGAGCTGAGGTCCGTCTGAGTTCGTCATCAAATTTATTGGGTAAAGAAAGTTCGTTATCAGTAGGAGGGAACATAGAATTTGAAAACGGAAAAGAATCACTCAATGAACGCGATGAAGAAACAGGTGAGATCGGAGTATTGACGGACGACGGACGAAGTAAATACCGTATTGCAGGTCTGTATCTTCAGGAAGAATTTTCACTGGTAAAACAACTTACATTGACCTTTGGGGTCCGGGTGGATGAAGTAAATTACCGGTACAACGATCTTTTAGAGCAGGATGAAAATGAAAATTATAAAAATAATATCATGGCTGTCAGTCCGAAATTTGGTTTTGCATATAATCCCAATAAAAACATAACGATCTTTGGCAATGCAGGAAAAGGATTTAACCCGCCTCAGATTTCCCAGTTATTCATTGGAAGCAGCTACTCCGGACTGCCAAATCCGGATCTGAAACCGGAATACCTTGTGAATGCCGAACTCGGTGTGCGCGGAAACGTCAATGACAGGATACAATATCAATGTACCATCTTTGATATGCGCTTTGAAGATCAGATCGTGGCCGATGGTGAACCGGCTGTATACGAAAATATCGGGGAGACACATCACAAAGGGATCGAAACGGCTCTTCAGGTAAACCCGGGTAAAAACCTTACAGCATATCTGAACTATTCATACCTGAATGCCCGGTTTGAGGATCATCCGGAATACCAGGGGAACAAATTGTGTAAGTCTCCCGAAAACCAGCTGGGTATGGGTCTGAGATATAACCTGAGCACCGGAACAATTCTATCTGTCGATTATAAATGGACAGGCCCGTATTTTATGGATAACGAAGAGGTAAATTCCTATGACGGTCATTCTCTTCTTAACGCAAAGATCATCCAGTCCTGGAAGTCATTTGACTTTTCATTGAGAGTTGACAACATCTTTAATGTCAATTATGCTACCTACGCTAATGCCTCAAAGAGTTTCAACCGTCAAAGCCGTACGTATGAGTGGAACAAATCATATTACCGGGGTTGGCCAACAAATTATTCGTTTAGGGTTCAATATAATTTCAAATGAAAACGGTTATGAAATTCATCAATTTAATGGTTTACCTCTTTTTGCTGACCCTGTTATCGTCATTTAACAGTCCGGATGGGCTTTGGCTATCAAATATCCCCCCGGCGAAGGAAAGGAAAAACATACGACCTTTCGGGATGCATCATTTGTCATCTGTTCGGGGGAAAGGACGAAAAGTAAACATTGTTCAATGGATACAAGGAGGAAGGTCGGTGCGGGATGCTACATATGTTTTGCCTGAAAAAGGTCAGGATATACGGAATATGGTTTTTGCTCCTTCCGGTAAAGTCGTGTCGTCTGTGCTGGATATGGTTCAGGGTACTATCTCCTATGAAAGTATTGAAGAAGGTTTTTATAACGGATATCTGGTAATGAAAGAGTTGAGTAACGATACCTTACATATACGGGTGGCAAAGGCGGAAATGCTTAACCATCAGTGTCGCAATGGTCATAAGGATGTACAATCATTATTGCCTCCGAAAACCTATACCGAGAGCATTCCGGTTGAGGTTGTACGCAACAGAACCAGGTTTGAGGATTTTCATTATTTCGTTTCTTCAGGTGATGAGGTTCATTTCAGCGTTTTTGTGGAAGGAGATCCGGTGCAAAATGTCCGGGTGCAACTGATCACCGAAACAGGGTGGGTAAATACGGGAAAAACGGATTCTGCCGGAAGCATTACATTTCAGTTTATTCAGGACTATTTCTCATCCTGGGAAGAGCTGGATACCCGAAAGGAATACACATATATTCTTTTTGCTGATAAAACACTTGAAAGGCAAGGCAATTATAAAGGAAAATCCTATCGGTTTGTTCATTATCAGTGCAGTCTTTCAGACGCTTACAGGCCTTCAGTGACGATGTATACCTCCAAAGTCTGGGCTATGATCCTGTTTGTGGGCGTAGTGATTTTGGCATCAGCAGGTGTTTTTCTGTACAGATTAAAAACCAGAAGATTATTTAAAAACATCGTATTTGATGAAAAGAATTAGAGAAAAGATCAATCTGGCGAATATTTCAAGGTTCAGGTTCTGGTTTC
>JBNKDZ010000035.1:0-10791 GCA_050288525.1 Cyclobacteriaceae bacterium | reverse complement strand
CTGACATCCGGAAAAACAACACTTGAAGCATATCTCAGGCTGTTGGTATCGGTAACCGAAATGAGCACATACGGGATGACGAGTAATTTTAAAAGTTTAACAATTAAAAAACGAATAAACATGATAACGAAAAATAAATCTTCAATAAAACATAAAACACTTTATTTGCTGATCATTCCGGTGATAGCCTTGCTGATACAGTCATTTTCCAGTATCAAAGAATCAAATGACATCCCACATTTACGGCCGGTTAACGGAGGAAAAATAACACTTAAGTTTGGTTATTGCGGTGAACATCCCATTACCAAAAAGCCTTTTACACATCAGGGTGTTGATATAAAAATTGAAAAAGGGACTCCTGTTATCAGCACAGCTGGTGGTGTAGTGGTGGAAGCCGGCGATAAAGGTGGCTGGGGGAATCTGGTTGTCATCAAACATTCCGATTTGTATGAAACCAGATACTCACATCTAAAGGAGATAAGAGTTAAAAAAGGGGATAAACTGAATGCCGGTGATGTTATTGGGTTATCAGGCAACACCGGGAAATCTACCGGCCCGCATCTCCATTATGAGGTCATTAAAAATGGTGACAGAGTCAACCCTGAAGAATATTTTGATTAAATGATATAGTAGTAGCCTGTTTTGTGCAGGCTACTGCTTTTTCCTTCCTTTGCGATCTCCGCGCCCTTCTTTGCGCGCTTTGCGTGAAATAAACCTCTTTTTTAGGAGAGAAATGATGCTATTGATTTTCCGAATAAATAAGTTATCCCAAGTTAAAAAACGACCCGAACCCATCTTCCGACAACCCGAAATGATAAAATAACAGCTCTGCAACTATTTTTTAATAATGCCTGTTTCATCCTCTTTCTTTGATGATTATTAATCACTTAAACAGTAAAAAGATGAAAACATCAATTTCTTTTCTCCTGATTTTTTCGTTGTTAGCTCCTTGTACCTTTGCTCAAAACAAGGAGATTGACAAATACTTCAGGACTAATCCAGTGGATATTAAAGTAAACGACACAGGCATTCAGGAATACGAAGTCACCCTGAAATGGCAAAATCTGGATGCGATCAGTGGTCAGAAGATTAATTGTAACATTGTACAGAGGACCTACCTTACCGGTCAGGAGGATGGTTTTGTTGCCTGGAAGGATGTTAGCCTGGCACAGGTTGAGGATTTCCGGCAGACACAGTTCACCGCCACAGAGCTGCCCGCGTTCGACAACTTCTCCTATAAAGCTATGGATACCGCCTTTTTAGCAGAAGAATTTTATAAGGATATCCCCATGGAATTACGTGACCTGGCGAAATGGCTTGTGTCTGATGCGATACAAATGCAAGGACTTTCCTGGTATGTTTTTGACAGTTTGTCCTACAATGAAGAATTTATCCCGAAACTGCTGGAAAATTACGATATTACATTTGAAGATTGGGTAACATTTTCCAGTCGCTACCAGAAACTGATATGGTCAGGTATAGGCAAACACAACAATGAGATCTGTGCGATCATTAAATTTGAATCGTATTACAACCCGATCTCGATTGAAAATGAAAATATGTCGGTAAAAGGACGTGCGCTTTATTACGGTGAGATGTGGGTATCCCTGGAAGACAAACAGGTTGAATTTGCCTCCATGCTGGAAGATGATATATTTAAAATCCAAAGTTCCCAATTTCAGGGCGAACAACTGCTGGATTTGCAAAGAGAGGTGGTTTTTAACAAGAGAACAAATTAAAGGCTATGAAAAACAGGAATAAAAAATATATAAAAAACATCATAACAATAAGCCTGATCCTCCTGGTTTGTTTGTTCGTCGCCATGATAATGAAGTATAACCAGACCGGCCAATTTTTTGTGCCTGAAACAGCTTTAGTGACCGGGATTATTTTTATGATGGCCATGATTATGATTGCAATAACACGGTATATGACAAAACAGGGAGAGAAAATCCCTTTTAACCGGGCAATAAAAAAAATAATCCCTGCGATCCTGATATTTTATGCTTCCGCCTACCTGGCAGCGTATTTTTCCGTTTCTTTTGGTGTGTTTGTATGGTTTCTGATCAAAGGAAGAGATCTGAATGAATATTTTCCTCAGTTGATCGAATATGAATTACGGGGAATACATAACATACAGTTTTTGTTTTGGCTGCTACTGTTCACCGCAGTTTTCTTCTACATACTCATTCAGAAATTAATTAAAAAGGAACAAAAACTTCGGGAAGAAAACCTGAAATATAAATATCAGAATCTTAAAGCTCAGGTCAACCCGCACTTCCTGTTTAACAGTCTGAATGCACTCTCGGAAATGGTATATGAAGATGCTGAAAGAGCAGACAACTTCATTCAACGGCTTTCGAAGACCTACAGATATATTTTGGATCATGAAGAAACCGATTTGGTGCATCTTGACAAGGAGATTGATTTTGTGAAACAGTATTTTGAACTACTGAAAGAACGCGATCAGGATAAGATTTTGCTTGAAATTGAAATCAAGGATGTCGACAGGTATAAGGTGATCCCCGTATCATTGCAGATACTGGTAGAAAATGCCTTGAAGCACAACTCCCGTTCTGAAAAGACCCCTTTGCTGATCCGAATCGAACTGATCGATGATTACCTGGTGGTATCAAACAGCATCCAACGGAAAAATACTCTGGAGCATTCAGCCGGACTGGGACTGAAAAATCTGAAGGAACGCGTAAAGCTGATCCTTGACAAAAACTTGAATTATTCGGAAGAAAACGGCTATTTTATCGTCAGACTTCCGGTTATGCAGATAAAACAATGAACGTATTAATCATCGAAGATGAAAAGCCGGCTTCTCAGAAGCTTATCAGGTTGCTCAATACATTGGGGCAGGACATGGAAATCCTGGACGTGCTCAAATCGGTTGAGCAATCTGTAAACTGGCTCCTCGAACACCCGAAGCCCGACCTGATCTTTATGGATATCCAGCTGGAAGACGGGATTTGCTTCGAGATCTTTGAAAATTGCACGGTTTCTACCCCTATCATTTTCACGACTGCCTATGACGCGTATACACTTAGGGCGTTTAAAGTTAACAGCGTTGACTATCTCCTGAAGCCTGTAGATCCCGAAGAGCTGAAAAATGCCCTGGATAAATTCAAAACGCTTCATGAGAAGACAGATCTGAGCAAACTGGAATCCATCATCAGGCAACTGCAGCCTGGTACAAAAGAGCGGTTTCTGGTCAAAACGGGTGAACATTACAAGCCGGTTGAGACATCAAAAATACATTGTTTTTACATTGTTGAGCGCTGCAATTTTCTGCGTACCGAAGCAGGACAGAACTTCCCGATCGACTATTCGCTCGATAAAATAGAACAGCTGGTCGACCCGGACAGGTTTTTTCGCATCAGCCGGCATTTCATCCTGAATATTTCCGCCATCCAGGACATCATCGCTTATTCCTCCAACCGGTTAAAGATCATCCTCAAAAACTGGCCTCACAAAAACGACATTCTGGTAAGCCGGGAACGGGTGGCGGAGTTTAAGGCGTGGATGGATCGGTAGATGGAAGCATGGTAAACGGTATTGAATCTATTACCAAAATATCCTTAAATTGTCAACAGGAATTAAAAAGGTTATCTTTGTATAAACTGATATACAGATGGAATTCAAAATTCTTACGGAAAAGCTGCTTGAGGATTACACACAACGTGTAGAAGAATCTCCTTTGGATAAAGTCAATAGAATAAAAAAAATTGATATGCCTGTTGATTATTTTCAGTTTATAAATCTGTATCTTCTGTTTATTCATCTAAGATCGAGGGGGAGGATATTGACTTCGACAGTTATTTCAAACATAAATTCCTGAATGTAAAATTTAAGCCTGATTATACCCGGAAAGCTGACGACTTGTATGCTGCTTACGATTTTATAGACAACAATAAACTGACACTTAAAAATGTACTAAAAACACATGCTCTTATAAGTAAAAATTTGTTACCAAACAGTCAACAGGGAATGATCCGTAATAATCCAATGTTTGTGATCAATAGTGATGATAGGATTGAGTATGTTGCAGCAAGTCCTGAGATAATCAATACGGAACTTGATCAGCTATTTCATGACATTGATTTATTGCAACATGCAGATCTGAATCCGTATGAGATTTTTTATTACGCTTCATTAATGCACTTGGTATTTGTTAAAATTCATCCGTTTCAGGATGGAAACGGTCGTTCAGCCCGGTTGATTGAAAAATGGTTTCTGATTGAAAAAATAGGCCTAAAAGGGGCGTCTGTACAATTGGAAAAAAACTATTTTAAAAACCTGAGCGATTATTATTTGAATATCCGAAAGATTGGACTTGAATATGCTGATCTGGATTATTCAAAAAGCCTGGATTTTTTGTTAATGACCATTGCCGGGATTGATGAACAGAATTAAAGAGACTTGATTTTTGTTTTTTGTTTTGAATCAATAAAGTAAATGCTCAAAAACAGAAACCATATTTAATAATTTACATGCTTGTGTTATCGTTGATTTTTGAATGACTTCTCATGCATATGAATTGATTTTTGATCAATATGCATGATTTCTCATACGTATTATTTTTGAACTATCAGCAATATTCGTTATATTTGTATGACATACCATTCAAATACACATAAATACCATTAATATGAATGATATATCATACACTGATTGGAAAGCAATGCCTGACAAGTCTTTAATGGAAACCATAGGGAATTTTATCCAAACAAACCGCTTAAATCAGAATAAATCCCAGGAACAAGTAGCGGCAGCCTCCGGGATTAGTCGTTCAACATTAAGCTTGCTTGAAAGAGGCGAAAAAGTAAGAATAGATAGTCTTATCCAGGTATTAAGGGTACTTGATCTGTTATACATCATGGATGTGTTTAAAGTTCAAAACCAAATTAGTCCGCTTGAATATGCAAAACTTAAAAAAGATCAAAGAAAACAAGCATCCCCCAGAAAAAGAAACAAAATTGACAAAGGAGATTTAGCATGGTAGATGTAGCCAGAGTTAAGATATGGGGTGAATTGGCAGGAGCAATCCGATGGGATGAATCACAGCAATTGGGATATTTTCAATACGACCCAAAGTTCATCCAAAAACAATGGGATTTGTCACCTCTCAAAATGCCAATTGCTCAAGGCTCACAAATTTATAGTTTTCCTGAATTACGAAAAGGCCGTAATTATACAGAAGATACATTCAAAGGTTTACCTGGATTGTTGTCTGATGCTTTACCTGATAAATATGGGAATAAACTGATTAATGTCTGGTTAGCCCGGCAGGGAAGACCAGAAGAAAGCATGAATCCAGTGGAAAAATTGTGCTTTATTGGCATGAGAGGAATGGGTGCTTTAGAATTTGAACCATCTCAAATCAAAACAGGGAAAAACAGTTTTTCATTAGAGCTAAACAGTTTGGTTGAATTCGCCAGAAAAATGCTCCATGAAAGAGAAACATTTTTAACCAATTTAAAAAAGAACGAAGAAAAGGCATTGATGGATATATTAAGGACAGGAACCTCAGCGGGAGGGGCACGTCCAAAGGCCATCATCGCATACAACCCGAAAACCGGGGAAGTACGATCCGGACAAGGTAATGTACCAAATGGTTTTGAACACTGGTTACTCAAATTAGATGGTGTTAGCGGAGAACAATTTGGTGAGAGCTACGGCTGGGGCAGAGTAGAATATGCTTATTATTTAATGGCAATTGACTGTGATATTCAAATAAGTAAATGTAAAATACTTGAAGAAAATGGCAGAGCACATTTTATGACCAAACGTTTTGACCGGGAAAGCAATATCAAGCATCATATCCAATCTCTGTGTGGCTTACAGCATTATGATTTTAATGACATGTACGGATACAGTTATGAACAAGTTTTTCAGACCATGCGATTACTAAGGTTGACATATCCGGAAGCAGAACAAATGTTTCGAAGAATGGTATTTAATGTTTTGGCAACCAACTATGATGATCACACAAAGAATTTCTCTTTTATTCTAAAAAAAGATGAGCCCTGGAAATTAGCCCCAGCTTATGACTTATGTTTTTCTTTCGATCCAACCAATCATTGGGTCAGCAAACAAACATTAAGTGTCAACGGGAAAAGGCATGAAATAACAAAATCAGATTTAATGACCATTGCCAGAGATAATAATATTAAAAAAGGAGAAAGGATAATTGAAGAAATTAATTCCATTGTAAAATCATGGAATAAATATGCAGAACAGGCTAAAGTACGAACGGATTTAAAAGAAAATATTTATCGAAACCTGAATGTAATTTAGATAACTTCAAATTTCATACCATTTGAATCAAATCCCTTCTTTTTTCGAAGTCGATAAATTTTAAAAAAAACTGAAATCATTATCTGACGAATGAAACAAAAGCCCTGACAAAATAATTCTAAAAAAAACACCAAACACAACCCGCTGGATATAAACAAGTTATCTATTACAAAATATCCAGATTTATAACTCATGATGTAACACAGCATTAATTGGCACAGATATTGGTTCCTTATAGTCAGACTACTGATTTTCTACATCTAAACTATAAAGTAATGAGACGCTATTTAACCTACCTAATCCTTATTTTAGCAAGTACCCAGGTTTTTGCCCAAAGGATTCACACAGATATATTCGGTAACCTGATACATGAGTCAGGAAGAGGAAATTACGAGGCAAAACTCGAGGTAAACATATTCGATGACATCGTATTTACGGATAACCGGGAAAATGAAATAACCTATAAAAGCGCGTATATCAAAAAGGAATACCGTGCATTACTGGATCATCCGGAAGAAAAATATGATCTGTTCAGGCATCTGATCATGAAATACCGCAACGATGCAAATTATGAGGCTACTTACGAGGTTGATATTTTCGACAACGTTAATATTGAAGACAACCGGGATCTGAAAGTTGAATATGGAGAGGATATTTTCGGAAATGAATCCTACTATGAAGAAATCGATGGTAAAAAAGTATCCATTAAACGAAATCTGCGCGGAGGACTGGAATATGAGACCAACACTGAAGAAGCAGAGTTAAACAAGGATATCTTCGACAACTGGATCTATGAAGATTCAAGGGGAAATGAGATTACATTAAGTCGACGCAATTGGAACAGACTAATACGAAGATATGGAACAGATGAAAAGATATTCTTCAGCCTTATTGATGAATACCTGTATGATCATCATGACCACAGAAGAAGAAATTAACAACTAAAAATAATATCGTTTACATTCTATTTATACTGCAATTTAAATTCCTTATCAATCCTCCTTCGAAAGAGAATCCTTTGAAGGAGGATTTTTTTGTTTATTGACCCCCGGAGTCGCGATGAGGAGTCGCGATGAATCGCGCCTCGACATTATGTCACCAATCCTGACCTCTCTAATGCCAGAATAATTATTTTTGCATGATCAAATGCAATACCATTGGATTCAATGATGGAATATGTGGAATGCCCTTTTTGCATTTCTTTTAACACCTGTGCTTTTAGTACCAAATACTGATCTGACAGTTCAAGGTGTATTGTTTCGTTGCCTTCACAAGTGCTTGTCCTGGACAATTTCACTCTAAATATTCTGGCATCAATAGCATCTTCACCAAATCGCAGCACCAGTGTACCGGGCATAAAATTGTTTCAAAAAGCTTTTTCCGAAAAAGAATTGTCAGGGAAAATATTGAGAGCACCAATTGGCTGGCGATTTCACATATTTATACCGGACAAGATGTTTTATCCCATCTTTCCGATGAGCAAAAAGGGCAGCTGTTGGGAAAATGGACAAACATCCTGAGGGGAATAGCCCAACTGCTCGCTGAAATCTGGGCCAGCAGTTCAATAGACAGGAAGACTATGATTGTGAAGAGAGGAAATGATTCCACAACATGGAACAATACCGCAGGTGCCTGGAACAAAGCCCGGGATCAGTGGATGAATCTGATATACGGTATGGGAATAGAATACATACTGGATGAGATCTGTTTCGGAAAAGTGATGCGGCTTATGGCTGCTGATGTAGTTGCCTGGCATCAGGATTCAGGAGGAAGACTGGATCCGAATACGGAAGTATGGAATAAATTACCCTTACCCTGGGAGGTATTTAACGGAACGCAAAATTGCAATAAAAAAAAGATCATCGCATATTGCAGGGAAGCAGGAATCGACGCCGAGAAGTCCGGATGGATCGCTCCTCGAATTCATGGGGTCGAACAATTCCGGGCTACACCTGAATTGGTACATGGTGTTGAAGTTTCGGATGCTTTTCTGGCGCAAGTACTGCGAAAACATAAATATTTTTCCGGTAAAAAAGCAACGTTATTTAGTCCGGAAGACAATTAGATGGGTTAGTTCAGTGGTAGAATACCCGGCTCTCACCCGGGCGGACATAGGTTCGAGCCCTATACCCATCCTGGTATCTGATATAGCTCAGTGGTAGAGCGCCCGGCTCTTTGGACCGGGTGGACGCAGGTTCGAGCCCTGCTATCAGATCAGAATATGGCACAAACAGAATACATAGAATTTCCCCTGAACGATGAAAACCGGTTTGGTGACTTATTAAATGTTTACAACCAGATCTCACTTAGTAAAAAAAGTACGGATTACCGGTCAGACGCATATTGGTTGGACCTGTTCCCCGATTACGCCTTGGAACATTACTATTTTTCGGATTCAGATCTGAAACCCGGTTTTGAAACAGCAGCAGACAAAGACGAAACCTGGCACTTTTATTCGATGATTGAATACCTTGTTGAAAATCTGGATGTTGAATTGATGGATATTAAAAAAATCGACGGATCAAAAGGACGTCTGGATTTTATGGCAAATGGTTACCCCTATGGCGGAATCAGCGGATTGATCATGTTCCTTAATTCTTTCGGCTTTAAAGCCTGCAAAATCGATGAAGGGGGATTTGTTGCGGATATAAAGTGGCCATGTGAGATTGATTTTCAGGTATTCGAAATTGAGTAATAATCCCTTTCTATAAAAAAAAGGCCCTGATCAGGGGCCTTTTTCGAAAAAAACTTAGCTTATTATATTACTTATCGCATTGAAAAGCCAAAACCAGATGTGACAACCGGATAAAACTGGTAGGTAAAACTACCAAACCAAGATAACAATCCGAAATTAAGTCTGAAACCTCCTGCTGTCATCCAGGAAGCCTTTTTATATTCAATATATACCGGATCCTTAACTGTAAATGTTTTTTTGGTATCGTATTGATCTTCTATGGTATAAGTACCGGACATAGTAGATGATGAACAGATGGTGTTATACCCTACCCCGGCAAATAGGGTGATCATCGAAAGGTCACCAGAGATTAAAAGCTGGGATGACCAGTTATTAATATTCATTTCTATTGCCTGATTTTCGCCTTCAAACTGCGATTCAATTTCACACCTGTTCTGAAATCCGCTAAAGTTCCCGAGAGCACTTATATCTACAGGCAAATCCTTCAAAACCGGTATCCATTGTTTCAGATCGTGTTTGACGCCTATCCCGAAAACATTTTTAAAACAACCATTGATGTGTGAAGATGGCATATACCGTACAATCAAATCAGTATTTACGAATGTGCCGATACTCATTTGAAACGATGGTGAAAAGAAACTGTTAAGTCCGGTATCATCCATGATATTTTCCCCCTGTGGCGTAAAAACATTGCTTATAACCTGACCGGTTTCCTCATCGGTATAGGTGAATTTCACCTCACTCCCGGTTTTTGAAGGCCCCAGAATTGTAGGGATATGATAATCATCTCCTGATAATACAACATTCCTATATTCTGAACTTACAAAGGTAAAATACTTCTTTGCTTCCGGCATAAGGGTGAAATTTGCTGTAACTGAAAAATCAAATCCCAATGCCTCATGCGTTCGGGCAGTATTATACCAACCATTTGCCATACTAAATGAATATCCTGTAATTAACGGCTCCAGATACGATGTCATCAACATCTGAGCCTCCTTATCTCCTGCTTGCAAAAATGCTTCAAATCCCACATCCTGACCCTGAACATGAACACCAACACCTGTAAAATTTAATAGAAAAAGAAAGATCAAAAAGGGATTCGATTTTTTCAACCGACTCCTCATTCCTCCATTATTAAAAGTACATATCTATATACTAAAAATAATGTATTTGTAACTTCAAATAGTTATAAAACTTTGATTTGTCTTAAAAACAGAAATTAAACCTTTTATAACTGTTTACGTTTTGATAAATAATACTTATTATTGCATAATAATTTATATTTATTAATAATTATTATTATTTATAATGTCATTTGATTTAAACTACATATCGGAGTTGATCGCAGAAAAAGGGTTGAAACTAACCCAGCAACGGATTGTTGTTTACCAGTCCTTATTAAGTTTTCACAATCACCCGGGAGTAGAAGAAGTATATGATGTTGTAAAAAAAAGTAATCCAAGTATATCCCTGGCAACGATCTACAAAACGCTTGAGACTTTTGCGGAGGTTGGGCTGGTAAAAAAAGTGTCCACTTCAAAAGGGATGATGCGCTACGATGCCAATATCAAGAAGCATAGCCATATCTATGTAACGAACACAGACGAAATCGTGGACTACTTTGATGATGAGCTTACCGATCTGATCAGTAAGCACTTACAACGGAAAAAAATTAAAAACCTGAATATCACAGATGTCCGGCTTCACATCAAAGGCGAAAAAATTGATGCGTCAAAGGATATTTCAATCAGTTAATCAAAATCAAAAATTATAAACACAAAAAGTATGTCATT
>JBNKDZ010000034.1:0-11527 GCA_050288525.1 Cyclobacteriaceae bacterium | reverse complement strand
ATAATGACAATTCCTGATACATTTACAATACGTCTGAAGGCTGTAAACTCATTTTGTCAGGAGGTAAAAGAGCAAAAGATCACTTCAATGAAACCTTTTGTACCGAACATCATTTCCCCTAATGATGACAATAAAAATGATCATTTCCAGGTTTTAACAGACGAGCCTGTTAACCTTAAGATTTATAACCGGTGGGGAAAGTTGGTTTATGAAAATGATTCATATGACAATTCCTGGGAAGGTGATGATGTTTCCAACGGAGTATACTATTATGTGATCCGTTTGCCGGATAATGAGACGGATTGCGTAGGCTGGATCCATGTTTTGCGATAAAGCCCAAAAATGCTTTCATGTTTTGCGATTGTTTTAAATAAAGAAGATATTGTGATTCGGAAACAGATCACAACGTATTGAATGGAGAATTTTATGAATTGGAGAAAAAAGTTTTTTTGGTTTGTCATATTTCTGGGGATTTCAGTTCAATATTGTGTGGGTTCCATTCAGGGAGAATATTCCATTATTCATATTAAAGATAAGAAAGGGCTCGTAAACAAGAAGGGTGCCGTTTTGATTCCTCCCGTATATGAAGATCTGGGGTGGTCTGACGGATCAGTTGAATTGGTAGATAATACCCTGGGATATAAAAAAAATGGCCTTTGGGGACTGGTGAATATTAAAAATGAACAGGTAACTGCTCCAATATTTTCCTATCTTCAGCGGTTGAATGAAGACCGGATTATTGCTGCAAAGAAATCTTCTTATAATTCGACTGTATTATACGGATTGATTGACCGGAAAGGTAATATTGATGGTAATTTTATATATCAAAGGTTAGTCCGGCATAACGATGTACTTATTGCAACCATTGAAGAAAACGGCAAATACTTTCAGGGTGTCCTGGATGATCATCAAAAGATTATTATACCATACAGGCAGGGTTCTGTAAAACCGCTGTATCATCAATTACTTATTGTTAAAGATTCCGTAGGAAAACAGGCTGTATATACCGATTCCGGTAAGGGAATTATTGATTTTGAGCTGGATAGTGTGAATGTTATGAACGATTCTTCGGCCTTATTGTATAAAGATGGATATGTGGGATATATAAACAAAGATGGTTCAAATTATATCAGGCCAAAATATCAGCATATAAACATTGATACAGAAGGATTGAAAGTTAAAAAATTCAGGGAATGGAAAGCGTTTAACAATAAAAACGAATATATACGGACCTATACATATGATAATATCACCCCAAAAGCCAGGAGATTGTACGTAGTTGAAATAGGAAAGGCTCAGGCACTTATAGATGATCATGATTCATTGCTTTCAGTTTTTTCAAATTATCTGATTGAAAATCTCTATGATACGTGGGTCCTTATTCATGAGGGGAATAAATACGGGATTCTTAATATGGATGGAACCGTTTTCCTCAAACCGGTCTATGATTCGATTTTTTTTGTACATGATCAGATAATTTTTAAAAAAGGTCAGAACGGAGATAAGGGATGGGGAATAATGAACAGGTATGGCAAGGTCATTACTAAGGATCTTTATGATGATATTTCATGGCTTGGAGCAACCTACTATAAAGTGAAGAAAGATGGATATTGGGGGATTGTAAGTATTACAGGAAAACAATTGATCATTTGTAAGTATGATAAGATCAAGGAATACAAGGAAGGAAAACTGCTGGTCAATTATTTGGGTGAAGATGGTATATTGAATATGGATGGTGAGTGGGAAATCGTCCCTCAAAAAAAAGAAATTGAGATCGTAGACCCGATACGTTATCTTATCCGGTCACCTTATGGCAGCTATGTTGCCTACTATCCGAACACCATAGATTTTACTGCCGAATATTTTTTGTATAAATACGGCGACCGGTACCTTGAAAAAAATCTTACAAATAAATATGGGATGCGAGATGAAGCAGGGGTACGGATCATAGAGCCTGAATATGATTCTATCATGGATCTTCAGGAAGATAGCATTTATATCGCCAGGGCGGATACGTGTTATTCCTTTATTACAAAAAGCGGGAAGATATTAAATTATATGGATCCAAGGTTTGACGAAGTACGCCCCATAAAAGAGTATTTTGTGCCTGTTAATATAGATGGTGAATGGGGCTTCGTGGATCTGAATGGCAAATTGCGCATTGCAAATCAATATCAGAATGTAGGCAACTTTAATGAAGGACTGGCCCCTGTGGAAATACGAAACAGATGGGGATATGTTGATATACGGGAAGATCTTATTGTTCAACCTTATTACGACACCTTGTATCCCTACCAGGGAGGTGTTTGTATCGGGGTTAAAAAAGGATTATACGGAATAATAAATGCTGAAGGAAGAGTGGTTCTGGAATGTGAATACGACAATATTCAACCGATCAAAACGGGAGGATTTGTGATTACCAAGGCAGGAAAATTAGGAATGGCCGCAAAAGACGGAAGATTGCTGATCTTACCCAGATTCAACAAGATTACAGATCTGAATAACGGATATGTCATAGCTGAGAAAAACGGGAAGTCAGGTGTAATGACCGATGAGGGAATGGATATTATCCCTTTGATCTATGATGAGATAAAATATGATCCATATAATGATGTTTATCTGACCTCAAATGCAGAAGAATGGATAACATTAAATAAGCCTAAATAAAACGGGCACTATTCCTCTTTCATAAACGGATATTGGAAATCAGTTGGTGGAACAAAATTCTCCTTGATCGTTCGTGGTGATACCCATCTCAGCAAATTGATCATAGATCCCGCTTTATCGTTGGTGCCCGATGCTCTAGCACCTCCAAAAGGTTGTTGTCCGACAACAGCTCCTGTCGGTTTATCATTTATATAAAAATTGCCCGCGGCATTTCTTAATTTTTCAGTGGCGTGTTCAATAATTGCCCTGTCTTTGGCAAATAAGGCTCCGGTAAGTGCATACGAAGAAGTATTGTCTACCAGGTATAGCACATCATCAAAACGGCCCGAATCATATACATATACAGTTAATACCGGTCCAAATAGCTCATCAACCATGGTGGTATACTGGGGATCCTGGGTCACTATTATGGTTGGCTCGATAAAATATCCTTTTGATTTGTCAAAGTTTCCACCTGCGATAATTTCCGTCAATGGACTTTTCCGCGCTTCATCAATGTATGAAGAGATCTTGTCAAAGGATTTTTCATCGATCACGGCATTCATAAAACAAGTGAAATCTGAAGGGTCTCCCATTTTGATCTTTTCAATATCTTCCATCAGCAATGCTTTAATTTCCTGCCATTTGCTGTCCGGAATATATGCACGTGATGCTGCCGAACATTTTTGGCCCTGATATTCAAAAGCGCCTCGTATTATGGCTGTTGATACCTCACGTACATTGGCCGTTTCATGAACCAGAATAAAATCTTTTCCCCCTGTTTCCCCGACTATGCGGGGATAGGATATATAGTTTGATATGTTTTTTCCGATAGTTTCCCAAATGGAATGGAACACAGAAGTACTTCCCGTAAAATGTATGCCCGAAAAATATGGATGTTTCAATATTACTTCAGCTGTAGAAGGCCCGTCTGTCAGGACCATGTTAATAACTCCCGGAGGAAGTCCTGCTTCAAGAAAGATCTCGGTAAGGATACCAGCAGAAAAAATTTGAGTTCTTGACGGTTTCCATACAACAACATTTCCCATTATGGCAGGTGCTGTCGGCAGATTTCCGGCTATGGATGTAAAGTTGAATGGTGTAAGTGCAAATACAAACCCTTCCAGAGGTCTTTGTTCAATCCTGTTCCATATATTTTTGGCCGAATCGGGTTGCTGGGCATATATCTGTGTCATGTAATAGACATTGAACCGAAGGAAGTCGATTAGTTCGCAGGCACTGTCGATCTCAGCCTGAAAAACGTTTTTTGACTGTCCTAACATGGTGGCCGCATTTATTTTTGCCCTGTAGGGACCTGATATCAGGTCGGCTGCTTTTAGAAAGATACTGGCACGGTGTTCCCAGGACATCCTTTCCCAAATCTCTTTGGCCGCAAGAGCAGCATTTACCGCCTCTTCAATGTGTGTTTGATTTCCTTTATGATAGTATCCGATAATATGTTGATGGTCATGAGGAGGTGAAATAGGTACTTTGGTATCCGTTTTTACCAAATCACCACCAATATACATCGGGATTTCAATAATTTCGGATTTCATCTGTTCAATAACCCGGTTCAGCTCTTTTCGTTCTTCTGATCCGGGAAGATATTGTTGAACAGGTTCATTTTGAGGTTTGGAGATGTTGAAGAAGCCTTTTGTCATGATATAAATCGTTTAATTGACTGTCTATATAAATATACTTAAAAAATGTCCATTAGCTGATCTAATGATGAAATTTCATAGGTAACATTTTCAGTATGGCTGATTTTTTTCGGATTGAAATATACCTGGTCCAGATCGGCATTTTGAGCACCCAGTATATCGGTTTCCAGATTATCTCCAATCATAATAGAATCATATTTGGAAGCATTTGTGGCCTTAAGAGCATATTCAAACATTTGTTTTTCAGGTTTATGGCACCCCGAAATATCTGAAGTAATCAATTTGTCAATGTATCTTATGATCCCGGATGATTCAAGTTTGGCGTTTTGAATGTTTACAGTACCATTTGTAAGAATATGTAACTTATAATCTTTACTAAGGAATTCAAGAATGGTATGTGCGTGGTCGATCACATGAGATTTTGTAGAACAGAATTCTTCAAATTTCTTTCGGATGTCTTCAGGAATATGGCCTGATGGAATGCCAAGTTTTGTGAAAATTATTTTAAATCGTATGTTTTTAAGGTCTGAACTGTTCATCAGACCCATATCAAATTGAAGCCAAAGATAAGTATTTGCTTCCAGAAAACTGCTTAAAAAATCTTTTGTGGAAAAACTATATCTGGACA
Organism: Cyclobacteriaceae bacterium; assembly: GCA_050288525.1. Classification (GTDB taxonomy): domain Bacteria; phylum Bacteroidota; class Bacteroidia; order Cytophagales; family Cyclobacteriaceae; genus JBNKDZ01. Next base: position 6,592 of record JBNKDZ010000034.1, on the reverse strand, counting down.
GATCATAGTATGTGTAAAGGTCATGGATCACCTCTTCTATGTTTCGGTCAAAGTCCCATAGCGTGTGGTCCAGATCAAAGAATATATGACGGTATTTTTTCATTTCTGCTTCTCTTGTAAAGACCAATTGGCATTCTGATGTTTGAACAATGCAAGTTCTCTGTTGGAAAACATGATGTTAAAAACATCAATGTCCTTTTGCAGTGTCGGATCTTTTTTCAAGTAGGTCCATACTTGGCTGAGAAGGTCCTGTACTTCTTCCTGTATAAAGTAAAATACCCATTGATCAGATTTTCTGGAATTTACGATCCTTGCATTTTTAAGGTATGCCATATGCCTGGATGTTTTTGTCTGGGTAAAATCCAGTATTTGTTCAATATCCGAGATGCACATTTCACCATGGTGTTGCAACAGATTCAGTATCCTGATCCTTGAATCATCGGATAATGCTTTAAATATAAGCGAACCGTAGGAAAGACTAAAATTTTTTAATCGCATAGGAAATTCATATTTTGGATCAATATCATGAAAATCAAACGATTTTAAATGAATAGAGTTTATACAGTATATTTGTTAAATTAAGTTAATTTAATTGTCCTTTCTTAATCTTTGGCGTAATTTTGGTATTTAATATAGAAATGTTGGGAAAGAGAAATATACATATCTGGCTGATTCTGATTTGCGGACTTTTTAATCTAACACTATCAGAAGAAGTGCAGGCCCAGGATGATTCAAGAAAAGTGATCCAGTTTTCCGGAGTTATTGTGAATCAGGATAGTTCTATGGGAATTCCGGGAGTGCATGTCTATGTACCTAAAGGAAGACGTGGTACATCAACAAATTACTATGGGTATTTTTCGTTTCCATTGCTGGAAGGTGATAGTGTCGTTATAAGTTCGGTGGGTTATCAACGGAGGCATATTGTCATACCCAGGATGGCAAAAGACAATCTGACTATAGTGATACCGATTAAAGAGGATACAACATACCTTCGTGAAGTGGAGATTATGCCTTATCCTACCGAAGAACTCTTTAAAGAAGCTATTCTGGCATACCGGCTGCCATATCAGGAAGATATTAATAATATGGATAGCAACATGGACCCACAGGTATTAGCAGAAATAGCCCGGAATATGGAGATGGATGGAAGTATGAATCACCGGTATTATATGCAACAACAAATCACATATATGCATGATGCTTATGGCCCCAGACCGAATCCTTTACTAAATCCATTTGCCTGGGCTGAATTCTTTAAATCATTAAAGAAGAAGAAAAAATAATTACTTACCTTTCTTCCGATCGATAAGTTTTTTAATTCCGTATATCAATCCCCCTCCCAATAAAAATATAATACCACCATCCAAGGGCGCATCACCTCCAACAGGAGGTTGTAGAATAGGAAACAAATTCAGTATTACAATAAAGATAAATGAATACATATCTTATCTTTTTATTATAATGTAATTTAATATAAAAATTACAAATTTTTATAACGTTCTCTTAATTTCTCGTTGCTCAAAGCTTTCGATGATATCTCCAACTTTGATGTCATTAAAGTTTCTGATACTTAAACCACATTCAAAGCCGTTTTTAACTTCGTTAACATCATCTTTAAATCGTTTTAAAGCACTGATCTCTCCCGTGTAGATAACAATACCATCACGAACAAGCCTGATATTATTATTACGTTTAATAGTACCGTCGGTAACCATACAACCGGCAACAGTTCCAACTTTTGATATTTTAAAGACATCTCTGACTTCCACATTTGAAGTAATCACTTCTTCAACTTCCGGAGCTAACATGCCTTCCATAGCATCCTTAATTTCGTTAATCGCATCGTAAATAACAGAATACAGTCGTATTTCAATCTCTTCCTGCTCTGCAAGTTTACGCGCAATGGCAGATGGTCGTACCTGGAAACCGATGATGATGGCATCTGATGCCGATGCAAGTAGTACATCGGATTCAGAGATCTGGCCTACTGCCTTGTGGATTATATTTACCTGAACTTCTTCTGTAGAGAGTTTAAGCATGGAATCACTTAACGCTTCAATTGAACCGTCCACATCACCTTTAATAATGATGTTCAATTCCTTAAATGAGCCTATGGCAAGTCTTCTTCCGATTTCATCAAGCGTAATATGCTTTTTGGTCCTCATGTTTTGTTCACGGAGCAGTTGTTCCCGTTTGTTGGCTATCTCACGGGCTTCTCTGTCTGTCTCCATCACATTGAACTTGTCTCCGGCCTGAGGTGCACCATCCAGTCCAAGGACCAGAACAGGTGTGGAAGGTACCGCCTTATCAATTTTCTTACCCCGGTGGTCAAACATGGCTTTAACTTTTCCATGATGTGCACCAGCAAGGATAACATCACCAATTTTAAGTGTACCTGACTGAACAAGTATGGTAGTAATATATCCACGTCCTTTGTCAAGCTCAGCTTCAATAACTGTTCCTATTGCATTTTTATTCGGATTGGCTTTCAATTCAAGAATTTCAGCTTCCAGAAGAATTTTCTCCAACAGTTCATCAACTCCCTGTCCTGATTTGGCAGAGATTTCCTGACTTTGATATTTTCCGCCCCATTCTTCTACCAGGATATTTATGTTTGCCAGTTCCTCCCTGATTTTATCGGGATTGGCATTAGGCTTGTCAATTTTGTTTATCGCGATAATTATGGGCACTTCGGCAACCTGAGCATGGTTAATAGCCTCTTTGGTTTGAGGCATTACATTGTCATCAGCTGCAACTACAACTACTACAATATCGGTAACTTTAGCACCTCTCGCCCTCATAGCAGTAAAGGCTTCATGACCAGGTGTATCCAGAAATGCAATCCTTTTGCCACTTTCAGTCATTACATCATACGCACCTATGTGCTGTGTAATCCCTCCTGCTTCCGCTGCTGTAATTTTCGAGCTACGAATAAAATCCAGTAAAGATGTTTTTCCATGGTCCACATGACCCATGATGGTTACGATCGGCGCCCTTCCTTTCAGGTCTTCTTCACTATCTTCTATCTCTTCAACATCGAGGCTTTCTTCATCGCTTGTGAATTCGACATTATACCCGAATTCATCCGCAATGATGGTAATTGCTTCGGCATCAAGTCGTTGGTTAATAGAAACAAACATGCCAAGACTCAGGCAGGTTGAGATAACTTCATTTACCGATACATCCATTAAAGCTGCCAGGTCGTTGGCAGAGATAAATTCATTGACTTTAAGGATTTTTGAAGCTTCCTGTTCTTTAAGAAACTCCTTTTCCTGGGCTTCAGCTATAGCAGATCGTTTTTCACGTCTGTATTTAGCCCGGCTTACCTGACTTGTCTTTCCTGAAGTACTTAGTTTTGCAAGAGTGGCCTTAATTTGTTCCTGAATCTCTTTTTCAGAAGGTTCTTCCTTCTTGATCCGTTGCCTTTTGCCTGTATCACGTTGGCCGCCCCCACTTCTTTGTCCTTTGTTAAAATCAGGTTTGTCGTTGGATACCTCCTTACGAACTCTTTTACGGGGTCTCTTTTTCTTTTTCTTGTCTTTATTGTCATCTGAGGAAGCTACAGGTTTAGCCTTTTCCTGAGGCAGTTCGATTTTCCCGACAACTTTAAGCCCTTTTAACTGATCAGCTTTTGCTGCAATTACATTCGATCTGTCTTCTTTAACTTCTTCGGCTTTTTTATCCTTCTTCTCTTCCTTAACTTCTTCTACCTCTTTTTTTACAACCTTTTCTTTCGGAGCTTCTTCCTTCGGTTCTTCTTTGATCTCTTTAACCTCCGGTTTTGGTTGTTTCGTCTTTTCCTGTTCAACTACTTCTTTTTTTTCTGCTACAGGAGGTTTCTCTTCTTTAACTTCTTCAACCGGAGTCTCTTTGGGCTTTGGTTTTTCCAAATCAATTTTTCCCAAGACTTTAATACCTTTAAGTTTGGGCGCTTCCGTCTTTATTTCTTCAGAGGATTTATCTTCGTCAGAGGGTTCTTTTGTTTGAGGTTCTGTTGCGTCAGAGCTGGGTTTTTCAATTTGATGACTTTTTATCAGGATTTCTTCATCCTCGTCATCTTTTTTCTCCTTGTGTTCATGATGCGTTTCGATAACAACATTTTCAGAATGCTTCACACCAATAGACAAGCTGGAGGCTTCCTCCTTATCCAAAGCGGATTCGGCAAACTCTTTGGAAAGAATATCCAGTTGGTTCGAATCAATCTTAAAATTCGGATTATCTTCAACTTTAAAACCTTTTGAAGCCAAAAAATCGATAATGGTGTTCTTTCCAATATTCAATTTTCTGGCAACCTGACTTAATCTCATCATATGCTCTGCAATTTACAATAAATACCTCAGTATAAATATATTGTTATTCCTCTATTTTATTCGAATTCCTGATTGAGTATTTTTAATATATTGGTAATTGTTTCTTCTTCAAGGTCGGTTCTTCGTTCGAGATCTTCTTTTGTAAGAGCAAGAACACTTTTTGCAGAATCCAGTCCGATCCTTTTTAGTTCGTCAATGATCCAGCTGTCGATCTCATCCGAAAATTCTTCCAGATCAACATCTTCTTCGACTTCTCCTCCCTGCAAGTCACGGAACACATCAATTTCCAGATCAACAAGCCTGCTGGCCAGTTTGATGTTATAACCGCCTTTTCCAATTGCCAATGATACCTGATCAGGTTTTAAAAACACCGAAACTCTTCCTCCTTCAGAATCAATTTTTATGTTCGTGATCTTTGCCGGGCTCAATGCTCTGGCAATGTAGAGTTCGACGTTATCGGTAAAGTTAATTACATCTATGTTTTCATTTTGTAATTCTCTTACAATGCTGTGAATACGTGATCCTTTCATACCTACACAAGCTCCTACAGGATCAATACGGTCATCATAGGATTCAACAGCAACTTTAGCACGCTCACCGGGTTCGCGAACTACTTTTTTAATGGTAATAAGTCCGTCAAACACCTCAGGAACTTCGTTTTCAAATAGCCTTTCCAGGAAAGTAGGTGAGGTCCTTGAAAGAATAATTTTCGGATTTCCATTTACCATTTCCACTCTGTGTACGATAGCTCTGACAGAATCGCCTTTTCTGAACCGGTCTTTTGAGATCTGTTCTGACTTGGGAAGATTTAATTCATTTCCTTCGGCATCGATCAGAAGCATTTCTTTTGGCATGATCTGATACACCTCCCCGATAATTATCTCACCGACAAGATCTTTGTATTTGGCAAAAAGATTGTCTTTCTCCAAATCTTTGATTTTCTGGATTAATGTTTGCCGGGCAGTCATTACGGCTCTGCGACCAAAATCAAGAAGTTTTATTTCTTCTGCCACTTCCTCACCAATTTCAAAGTCCGGCTCTATTTTGCGGGCTTCTGAAAGGCTGATTTTATCGTGATCCCAGATATCTTCCGAGTTGTCGTCAACAATTTCTCTGAATCTCCAGATTTCCAAATCGCCTTTATCAGCATTGATGATAATGTCGAAATTGTCATCAGTTTTATATTTCTTTCTGATCATTGTACGGAATACATCTTCCAGTATCCTGATCATCGTAGGACGATCCACATTTTTATGCCTCGCAAATTCGGCAAACGATTCAATTAAATTTGTGCTATCCATTGTCGTTTTACAAAATTATCATTACTCTTTCAATCTTAAAACGTCACCATAACTATGGTTTTCTTTATTTCCTTGAATGGTATTTTTATTTCTTCTGTTCCTTTACCGGCTTTTTTGCTTTTTTCAGCCTTTATAACGATCTCTTCTTCTCCAACGCTTAAAAGGATCCCCTTTAACACCTTGTTCTCCAGATTTGTGACCTTTATTTTTTTTCCGGTATTTTTTATGTATTGCCGTTTTAATTTTAATGGTCTGTCAAGACCCGGTGAAGATACCTCCAGCGTAAATTTGTCTTTGATGAGATCTTTCTCATCCAGTAATGCAGACAATTTCCGGCTGATTTCCGAACATTCATCAATTCCAACTCCCTGATCCCCATCCAGATAGATCTGTATTTTGCGTGATTGGTACCCTCCAGTTACAAGAACATCAACAAGAAAAATATCATCCCGAGGGATGAGCTTTTCCGTCATTGCCGATATTTCTTTTTCCACATTCATTTCAATACATAAATCTTTTGCATGAAAAAAGGGGACTCGGGTCCCCTCAGGCTACAAATCTTATTTCAATGCAAAGTTAGTTAATTTGGCATTCAAAACAAACATACTGCCCTTCCTTGATGGTTTAATTTGTTTATTTTATTCACAATTCGTATTTAATCGATCTATTCTCCATTCTTTTTCTATCAAAAAAAATCTATTTTACTAAATTTGTGCCATGCAAAAAGAATTGAGGGTATATAATTCGCTTACGAAAAAAAAGGAATTATTCGAACCGGTTAGCCCACCTTTAGTCGGTATGTATGTGTGTGGCCCGACAGTGTACAGCGATGTGCACTTAGGCAATGTCCGTACGTTTTTGAGTTTTGATATCATATACAGATATCTGAAACATATTGGTTATAAAGTACGCTATGTGCGGAATATTACCGATGTGGGACATCTGGAACACGATGCCGATGATGGTGAAGATAAAATTGGG
>JBNKDZ010000033.1:0-14821 GCA_050288525.1 Cyclobacteriaceae bacterium | reverse complement strand
TGACAAGTCTATATTCCCTGTGTTCGTCACTGAAAAGTTCTTAATTACCTCTTTACCCGAAAGATCCAATATACTGATTATAGCCTTACTGAAAGGAAATTCAAAATTCAATTTGCCCTCAACAGGGTTCGGAAACAACTTTACTTCAAACATCCCTTCATCACCAATCGCTGTTACCGGATTTTCTGCCAGTTGCCTGACTGTTACCTCAACCGGATCCAGACCATTTGGCGTTATGGTTATGGTGGTGGTACGAGATGTTGTTTCCGCATTTTCTTCCAGCGAAATGGTGACAGACTGACTGTTACTTCCGGAGGATACACTGAGTGTAGCCCAGCTCTCTGAACTGGAGATGTCCCAGGTTGTATTGGAGGAGATCTGCAATTCAAAGGTGTTGGATGCAGCCTCTCTTTCAAATGCATCCTGATTTACAGTAAGCTCCGGAGGGTCGAATTCGGAGCTTTGTGTTAAGGTTATAGTTATAGGATCAACTCCGTTTGAACCTGTAACAGTAATATTCGCAGTTCGTTCCTGAGTGGTGCTATTTGCTGAGTTTGCATAGAAGCTAAGTATTTTCTGAGTCTGATTCCCACTTGAATTGGTGAATGTAACCCAACTTTGATCACAGGTGGCGTTCCAGTTATTAATATTGAAGTCAAGCGTAATATTTGCCGAACTGTTTTCCTCATACCCGATCGTAACCGCGTCGACAGGTGTTTCCAAATAAGCATGATTCTGTGTGACAGAAATGGTTTGTGTTGGTGCCTGACTTGTAATGGATATTGTGCCTGTGCGATCCGTATCTCCTAGGTTTTGCTGGATGGATACGGATATATTTTGAATGCCGGATCCTGATGAAGGAATAAAGGTTATCCAGGATTGATTGCTACTAATGCTCCAGTCTGCATTCGATGTGATCTTAAAATTTGTACTAAGACCATAGAAGTCGGAGTCTATCTGGGTTTTCGATACCTCCAGATTCGGAACCAGCCCTTCCTGACTTATGCTTACTGTCCTTTCAGGAACTCCCTGGCCGGTTATTGTCAAGGTAGCTGTCCGACTGCTGAATGTTGTATTTGCTTCGACTTGAACATACACATCTTCATTACCGGTACCATTTGCCAGAACCGGTTTCACCCAGTCTGCATCACTACTGACGACCCAGGCAGTGTTGGAAGTAATGGAAATGGCAGATGAATTGTCGGCTGCAGCTTCATAGCTAAGTGTTGAAGGTGTACTGGTGAGGGATTTGGTGCCACTTGCTACTGTAACGTCTGAGGTGGTTAGCGTCAATCCGGGAAAGAGGCTGTTGGTCATGGTACAATGATAAACACCATTGCCGGTGGTTGTATACAATCCGGTTGTGTTTGTTGTCACAAGATTTCCGTTTTTATAGAAGTTGAACGTAGTCGCCGTGCCGTTTATAAGTGCTTCGGAAGTATAATTAAGTTCTACATTTCCGGCAACAGTCTGAGGACTATACAGATCGCCCTGATTGATGTATGTAGTATTATTTATATGCAACAGGGTAGCCAGGGATGAAAATGGCAGTTTGTTGTCCCTGCAATATGTAGTTCCGTTAGCACTTGCATCCGAAAAGTCCATATCCTCCAGTTGGTTAAAAGAAACATAGAGGTTAGCTGCATGTACACCGGAGAGATCAAGGTGCTTCAGATCGTTATACATTAAGTTTATTCTTATAAGACGTGATAATCCGGATATCCTGAGTTCTGTTAAATCACATCGTGCAAAATTGATCTCTTCAAGAGCAGTAAAAGACCGGAGATCCAGGCTTGTTAGCTTTGTTTCGCTGCAATTCAGCATTGTTAATGCAGGCAGGTCTGATAGATTAAGGGAAGAAAAATTGGGGTTTCCGTGAAAGTATACTGTTGTTAAATCATGGCAGCCTGATAAAGAAGCAGAACTAAGATTGTTATCAGAGCAGCTTAGAGCCTGAAGGTTTGTTTTGCCAGTCAAATCAATCTGGGTAATGTTATTGCTTTGTATATACAGTTCCTCAAGATTATTCGTTCCAGTCAGGTTGATCGAAGTGATTTGATTCGTGAAAGCTCTTAACGTGGTTAAACTGCTAAGATTTGAGGCATCTATGGACGTAATGGTATTATTCGTAACACTGACGTATTCAAGACGCGTAAGAGATGTCAGATCCAGAGAACCATCAATTCCTATGTTATTTGCATTAAATGTGGTAACTCTTCTTGGATCTTCATTATTCCATATAACATCGCCCCATTTAGAAGGATCAGGCTCTGTGTTCCAGTTCAATGAGTTTTCATCATCGAAATCGTTATCAATTTTTAAAAGGAAATCCCGGTCTCCTGTGTGAAAATTTTGTCCAAATCCGTTTGAGCAAAAAATACAGCTAAAAAGTAATGAAAGAACTATTGATTTCATTTTTAATAGATATTAGTTAATAAAAGCATGATAAAGCTAACTAAAAAAGGGATTATTATCAAAGTTTATAATTCAAATTGATTGTTTTTTCGGGACTTACTGTCTGGATGCTTAATAACAGATGTTCCTGTTTACTGCAAAATTTTTACCGGTCACTGCATTATAGTGTCATATTAATAGGGTATTCATTAATTATGCATCCATAAGTTTTCAGATAAACACATAAACGTATGTACAGGACAGCCTCTTTTACATTTTTTACCTTGCTCATTCTGTTTTTTCTCACACTGAGGGGCGTGTTTGCTCAATTATCCATGGAGGCAGGTTCGGAAAAATACTTCTTTGAATTCGTCAATAATGGAAGATTTGAAATCGAAGGGATTTTTCCGGCAAATGCTCAATCAGAAGCAATTGTAAATTATTCAAATTGCCATAAGGAGTTGGAAATGAAACATAAATCGGGTAATATTTCCATTAAAATAAAAGTGGTTGCACAACCTGAAAATAAGTCCTTCATTTACTTAAACTAATAATACAAAATGAAAAAGCATATCATATTTTCTGCGCTATTTTTTTTAATGTTTGTTTCAGCCTTAGAGGCTCAGCAAATATCCCAATGGCGTGGCGCAGACCGTAGCGGGGTATACCCGGCAAAAGGGCTGCTTAAAACCTGGCCTGAGGAAGGGCCTGAACTGATTTGGAAAACAGATGATCTTGGTAAAGGACATTCATCTGTTTCGTTGGAAGGAGACCATCTTTTTATTACAGGTCTTAAAGATACCATTGAATATATAACAGCTCTGGATGATCAGGGTAACAGGATCTGGCAGGTGCCCTACGGTAGGGGATGGATGGAATCTTTTCCTGACAGCCGCTGTACACCAACGGTTTTTGGAAACAGGATCTACGTCACAAGCGGAAAAGGTGAAGTTGTGTGTCTGGATGCCGCAAACGGAGATATTATCTGGTCGGTAGATGCTTTTTCGATTTATGAAGGAGCATGTGGAATCTGGGGGGTCGCCGAATCACCCTTGTTGATTGATAATAAAGTGATATTCACTACAGCTGGTCATATGACAAATATGATCGCGCTGGATAAGGATTCCGGCGATCTGATATGGAAATCGGAAACATTACACGATACACTGGCATATGTGTCCCCGATACTGATTCAACACAATGGGAACGACCTGATTGTAGGGGTTACGTCCAGCTATATTTTCTGTGTCGACCCGGTCGACGGAAACATTGTGAGTAAGATACGGTATTTTGATATCGAAACTCCGGTATGGCACCCGAATGCTCCCGTGATCAATTGTATTTCGCCGCTATATCAGGACGGCCGGTTATATGTTACAAGTGGATATAATCATGTCGGAGCAATGTTTGAACTGTCATCCGATGCTTCACAAATGAATTTAATATGGACAGACACAACACTGGATACCCATCATGGAGGCGTTGTCAAACTTGAAAATTACATCTATGGATCCAACTGGATTGATAACGGGAATGGCAACTGGTGCTGCATCGATTGGCAAACCGGAGAACCTAAATACGATAAAAAATGGAAAACCAAAGGATCGGTGGTCGCCGCAGACGGAATGTTATACTGCTATGAGGAGCGAACCGGTAACCTGGCCCTCGTTCAGCCTGATCCAGAAGATTTCAAAATTGTAAGTTCCTTCAGAATAAAGGAAGGTGCCGGACCACACTGGTCTCATCCGGTCATTCATAATGGAAGAATGTACGTACGACACGGAGAGGTATTAATGGCATTTAATGTAAAAGAATAATCTTTGACGATCGATTTTATACCAATGAAACCATTGTGCTGTTTTTTGAATCAATTGGTCAGCTCACAGGAAGGAGTTTTTCATATGTTAGCGAAAAGTTTTTTCGAAAAATTATTTCTGATATTATGAAATCAAAACTCTTGTTCATTCTGATTATCATCTCTTCGGCAGCCGTCTATGCGGGTGTAAGGATTAATAACGGAATGTCACCAAAAGAATTTATGAAAGTGCCTTTGTACTTCACGGCCAATCAGGGACAAACCGATCAGTCCGTGAAATTTATCAGCAAAGGCAACAATTGCACAATGTATTTTATGCCACATCAGACAACCTTCTTTGTGTCTGATGAAGGAAGCAGGCAGGTCCGGTCGGAAAAAGCCGTTGGATTTGCTTTTCATTTATCGTTCGTTAACTCAAACACCAGCGCATCCATATCCGGAGAAGCAAAGCTGGAAGGGGCTTCAAACTATTTTCTTGGTAATGAACCGGGAAAATGGGTCCGGGATGTGACAAATTATCAACGCCTGGTTATCAAAGATTTGTATGACGGTATTGATGTACTGTACTATGGAAAAGCGGATAACCTGGAATACGACTTCATCCTTGAAGCCGGAGCTGATCCTCATCAGATATTACTTGCCTTTGATCCGGGAGATTATGAAAGGACCATTTCGCTAAACGAAAACGGAGACCTTGTGATTCCTACGCCGTTTGGAGATGTTACCGAACATAAACCGGTGTGTTATCAGGTAATAGATGATGAGAAAATAATGGTTGACGGCCGGTTCAGAATTATGGAGGGAAATTTGTATACCATCGATCTGGGAAGTTATAACAATTCATATCCACTGGTTATCGACCCGGTAATAGAATTTTCAACCTATTTTGGCGGAAGCGGAAATGATCTGATTGAAAGTGCCTGCCGCGATGCTTCAGGAAACATATACATTAGTGGAATAACCGAATCAAATGACTATCCTGTTAAAGCAGGAGCTTATTCTGAAAGCAAGAGGGGACTTTCCGAAGCATTCATAACCAAATTCGATCCTTCTGGCAAAACAATGCTGTATTCCACCTACTTTGGAGGAAACAGAAAAGAACGTATTGATGATATGACAGTGGATGATCAGGGCAATGTATATGCTGTCCTAACTACGAATTCGTATCAGTTCCCAACCACAGAAAATGCCTTGTCGAGAAGCATGTCAGGTCCGTGGGACTATCAGCTTGAAGCAGAAATGGTGATCATGAAGATGGGGCCGTCAGGAAATGAGCTGTTATACTCGTCTTATTTTGGCGGGCCACAAAGGGAATCAGCCGGAAGAATCTGCACAGATAAAGAAGGAAGCATATACGCTGCTTTTTTTACGGAATCTATTCTCCTTCCTGTTACCGAAGGCACTAAGAAATACTCAAATAAAGACATTTACCTTCTGAAATTAAGTCCGGAATTCAAACAACTATGTTCGACATATGTAGGGGGCAATGAGGAAGATAGAGTCGGGGATATGGTGGCCGATAATCTTGGTAACCTGTTTTTGACCGGGATATCCGCCTCTTCAGACTTTACCATTACAGAAAACACAATCGGAACATCCTTTAAGGGTGGGTCAGATATTTTTCTCACAAAATTTGACACAGAAGACCTGACTGTTTCAGCCTCTTGTCTGATCGGTGGAGACGGATCTGACGGAGGAACAGCCATAAAATGTGATGTCGAAGGAAATGTATATCTTGCTGGATATGCCGGATCCGACGGTTTCACCGTAACAGAAAAGAACCTGTCACCTTCCCTTAACGGTCCGCAAGATGCGGTGTTTATGAAAATTTCACCGAATCTTGATAAACTAGTGTATTCCACCTATCTGGGGGGTAAAAAATACGACAGGGCCGTCTCGCTGGAAGTTGTTTCACCGGAATTGGTTTGTATTGCAGGCACCACGAACTCCCCTGATTTTCCGGTATGCAGCAATGCGTTCGATAAAACATACAATGGAGGATATTATGATTACAATATACCTCAGGAGAACGGAGGGGATGTGTTTGTGTGCCAACTGGACCTGAAAAAATCCAGGATGCCATACGCCACCTATTTCGGAGGTACCGGAAATGAAGATAATCCGCAATTGATCGTCTCCGATAACGGATCGCTGATTCTGATCGGATACACAAACTCTGATGATCTGCCATTGACAAAGGATGCTAATGTAAAAAATTCAGGTACGGAAATGTTTATGGCTGTTATCAATCCTAATGAGAAATTACCGAAAAATAATGCCCCGGCTTACAACATTCCACTAAATGATGTAACCGCAACCTATAATCAGCCATTTCAGATAGACATTCCGGCGAAGACGTTTACAGATTCGGATCCGTTTGAAGTTTTGCCATGTTCCTTTATGCTGAGCGATGGAAAACCATTGCCGGCTTGGATGCGCTATGATCGTGTCAGGAATAGGATAATCGGACTTCCAACCGAAACAGGAACATGGGAAGTGAAAATAGTTGCTACCGACAATCAAAATGCCAGCACAAGCGGTGAGTTTGTTGTGACAGTTACAGATCCGGGAAAGGAGAAAAAAGAGGTGGATCTGGAAAGAGGATTGGTGGTATGCTATCCGTTTGACGGGAGTTCTGAGGATGCTTCGAAAAATCATTGTGATGGTGAACTGGTACGGGCACGTCTGTGTGCCGACAGAAACGGAAAACCCGAAAGTGCCTGTCAGTTCAATGGCAGCGATACATATGTGAAAATTGAAAATATCAAGGAGCTGAATGATATAAAGGCCATTTCCATCTGTGCCTGGATAAAACCTGTGAGCTATGGGCCTGATTCCTACATCGCCTGGATATCCAAACCAGCCGGTGATTCATACTCTCAGTTCAGAGTTGGATTTGGAAATGAACCGGAAAAAAGTATCGGATTGACATTGTATGCGGATAACTGGTGGTCAGATCATCATACATCTGACATATCCGTGCCTCTGAATCAATGGTCGCATGTTGTCTTTACGGCAAATACCATAGATGGTGAAGTAAAGGTATACATAAACGGCAAAAACGTCGGAAGTTGGGAGCGCGTAAAAAGCTTTTTACCTTCCGATTACCCGTTGTATTTAGGATACCAGGTAGATGATGAATCCTACTATGATGGTATGATCGATGATGTCCGGATCTATAACCGGCCTTTAAGTGAAAAGGAAGTTATCGCACTTTTTAAAAAACAATAAACTGAAAAAGACATGAAAATTAAATTATTTATAAAAAAATCGTTACTGGCAATCATCTGTTTTACCATGTTTCACGGGGTGTTTGCACAATGGAATCAGTTTCGGGGTCCGAACAGGGATGGTTTTTCTGAAGAAACAGGATTTTTGAAGGAATGGCCTTTTAATGGCCCGAAACTTGTTTGGTCTGTAAATGGTTTGGGTGAAGGCTTTTCTTCCGCAGCCATTGAAGACAATATGATCTATCTGACCGGTAAAAAAGATTCCCTGGAGGTGCTGACCGGTATAAATTCAGAAGGGGAACTGGTATGGCAGACCGTCATCGGAAGCGCCTCAAAAATGGAGTGGCCGGAAAGCAGGGGTACAACAACAGCTTATAAGGGCAAAGTATATGCGACTTCTGTTGTTGGTGATGTGGTATGTGCGGATGGAAAAACAGGAAAAATCGAATGGACGAAACCAGTATACAGAGACTATCAGGGTGTTTCGAGCTATAATTTGTATGGTGAATCTCCTTTGGTTGTGGATGACAAGGTGATAATTACGCCTTGCGGTTCAAAAACGACTATGGTGGCTTTAGACAGGATGAGTGGTGATTTGATTTGGAAAACAGAAAGCTTACAAGATACCAGTGTATTTACCTCTCCAATGCTGTTTGAAAAAAATGGGAAAAGATTGGTTGTGACAACATTATCACATAATACAATTGGGGTTGATCTATCGGATGGAAAAATCCTGTGGAAAATAAACCATTGTCAGGGTATCGTACCATTGCCTCATAAAAACCAGATGTATGCTAATGGGTATGCAGACAGGGGTAAAATGTACCGTATTAAGGATGATATGTCGGATTGTGAGGCGCTTTGGGAAGATACGGTATCGGGTAATTATATGGGCGGATGTGTCAGGTCAGGAGATAAATTAATTATTTCGGGTAATGACCGGTCGGGAAATAGTAAAGGACTGATAAGTGTTGACTGGAAAACAGGCAAAGTACTGGGAGTAAATAAAGAAATCAAATCCTCCACCATGATCACGATGGAAGATATGCTTATCAGCTATGAAGAAACGAGAGGCAGGGTTAGCCTGGTAAAGGTAAATGACAACAGTCTGGATCTTATAAGTTCCTTCCGGATCAAAGAAGGACAAGGACCACACCTGGCTCATTTGTCCATAGCAAACGGACTGCTTTATGTCAGACACGGCGACCTGTTGTTTGTCTATGACCTGAAACATAGTTAAAACAATTTGTCCGTATTCTGAATGAGGAGGAGATTTGTAAAAAGGATTTATCGAAGAATTTTATATGAAATAATAATGAATATGTATTCAAATGACTTAAAAATCATCATGGATAAGTAATTTAGACGGAAATACGGACAATTGTTTTAATAAATAAAAATTATATGAAGATTCGATTAACAATTATGCTTTTTATTCTGGCAGGATCCTGTTTTGCCCAGAATAGTTTTCAATGGAGAGGTCAGAACCGGACCGGTATCTACAATGGTGAAGGCCTTATGGAAAAATGGCCAGAAGCAGGCCCTGATGTGGCATGGGTTGCTGAAGGACTTGGAGAAGGTCATTCCTCTGTTAGTATTTACAAAAATAAAATTTTCACCCTTGGTATGACAGACGCCAAAGGATATCTTTTTTGCCTGGATATGAAGGGTACCTTGTTGTGGAAAAAGATGTATGGGGAGGAATGGAGTGAAAGCTTCCCGGGTTCAAGAGCAACACCTACAGTAGTTGATGATAAAATTTATTTTGTAAGTGGACTTGGGAAAGCATATTGTTTTAAGGTTGAGGACGGGTCAAATGTCTGGACTGTCGACCTGATAGAAAAATTCGGAGCCCGCAACACCAAATGGGGAATTACTGAATCTCCTCTGATCGTTGATGGTAAGGTGATTGTAACACCGGGAGGCGAAAAAGACGGAGTTGTGGCCCTCAACAAAGACACAGGTGAAACAATCTGGACATGTAATGCCAAAGGAGAGATGTCGGCCTATTGCTCACCGCTTCTTGTAGACCATAACGGGCACAAGATCATCGTCACGCATATGGCAAACTCCATCATTGGTATTGAGCCAAAATCCGGCAAACTTCTCTGGTCACATGATCAGACAAACAAGTGGTCAGTTCACGCAAATACACCTATTTATCGCGATGGATATATTTATGGTGTAAGCGGATATGGTAAAGGAGGTGTTAAGCTGAAACTCAGTGCTGACGGTTCATCTGTCACAGAAATATGGAGAAATTCTACTCTTGACAACCAGATGGGAGGAGCAGTATTGTTAAATGGCAATATCTACGGAGCAGGTCAGAACAACAAGTCATACCAATGTCTGGATTGGGAGACCGGTGAACAGAAATATTCGATCAGTTCTCAGGGCAAAGGTGTAACCATTGCTGCCGGAAATTTGCTATATTGCTATGCCGATAACGGGTTGATGAGCCTGATGCAACCGGGGGCTTCGGAATTTGTTGTTAAAGGATCTTTCAAAGTGGAAAAAGGTACCGGACCTCATTGGGCACATCCGGTAATTGATAACGGAATTATGTATGTCCGTCACGGAGATGCATTGATCGCATATAAATTAAAATAAGTTAGCTGATGGGAGGGATGACTGCCGGAAAAAAAATACATTATTTATCAATAGCTATACTTCTGTCGTTGGCAGGAGTGCTGATCTGGTGGTTCTCCTATAGTCCTTCCCGGGAAATAACAGCAAGTATTCCCGGGATGGACAATAAGCCGGCTAATACCGGAGAAAACAGTGAGGTAATCGATATTGGCGAAGGCTTTGAATCCTTCGATGTAACGGTTGAACCGGACGCTTCGGCCGTTTGGACACGCTTTCGTGGACCGGATTCGGATAACATTTATAAGTCAACGGTTGATATCAAAGGCGATTGGAACGAAAATTATCCCAAGCTGATCTGGTCACTGGATCTGGGTGAAGGACATGCGGCTCCCGCAATCTATGACGGTAAGGTGTATCTGCTTGACTACGATGAAATGCGAAGGTCAGATGCCCTGCGTTGTATATCCCTGGCTGATGGGAAAGAGGTATGGAGACGATTTTATAGAGTGAACGTTAAAAGGAATCATGGCATGTCACGAACAATACCTGCTGTTACCGATAAGTTCGTTCTTACAATTGGCCCGCGTTGTCAGGTAATGTGTGTTGATCGTGTTTCGGGGGATTTGCTATGGGGACTGGATCTTGTCCGGGAATATGGCACTGAAGTGCCTTTCTGGTATACGGGACAATGCCCGCTGATCGATGGTGATGTCGCCATTATCGCTCCGGGAGGTTCATCGATGATGATCGGTGTGGACTGTAATACCGGAGAAGTATTGTGGAAAACACCAAATCCCAACAAATGGAAAATGTCGCATTCCTCGGTAATGCCTATGACCATCGGAGGTGTTAAAATGTATGTGTATGCTGCTGTAGGAGGAATTGTGGGAGTGAAAGCGGAAGGAGAAGACCGGGGGGTGATTCTTTGGGAAACGAATGTCTTTAAACCGAATGTCGTGGCGCCTTCTCCTGTAATGCTTGATGACGGAAAAATCTTTCTTACTGCTGGTTATGGTGCAGGAAGTATTTTGTTCCGTGTTCGCAAAACAGGCAGTAATTTTGATGTTCAGGTTATTCAGGAGATCAAACCTCAGGAAGGACTTGCCTGTGAACAGCAGACTCCGATCTTCTACAAGGGGAATCTGTTTGGTATCCTTCCAAAAGACGCAGGCCCGAACCGGAACCAGTTTGTTTGTTACAATCAAAATGATATAACAGATCTTCACTGGGCGAGTGGTAAAGCTAAAAGATTTGGATTAGGACCCTATCTTGTTGTGGATGATAAAATATTGATTTTAAGCGATGAAGGTGTCCTGACGATGATAAAAGCTTCTGTCAACGGATATGAAGAGATCGCTGAAAGAAAGATTCTTGAAGGTGTAGATGCCTGGGGACCACTGGCGTTGTCAGGTAACAGATTGCTGTTGCGGGACTCCAAGCGTATGGTGTGTGTAGAACTATAAAGAATTAAACCGATTAGAGCATATGAAAAAACCGTATTATTTTCTGATTTTCGCTATCATCCTGATTATTGGATTTGTATTGGTGCGAAAAAGATTTCAGAGTGAAAAAGTCAGGAATGAAAATCCGTACCAGTATGATGTCGGATCATTGAAGGAAGTGGATAGCGCTTTGTATTGCTATAAGGAATTGAAAGGGATTAAGCTGGATATCAATGATCCGTATGCCATTGCTGTCGGGAACGATAAAAGTCTTTATGTCGCAGGGGATGAAAAAATATTTAAATATGCTTCGGACGGGAAACTAATCACCACCATCAATCTGGATGGATCAGCCCATTGTATTGCATTTGATACAGACGACAATATGTACCTGGGTTTTAACAGACATATTGAAGTTTTTTCCAAATCAGGTGAAAGAACACAAACGTGGGATCAGGTTTCGGAAGTCTCGTTGCTTACTTCCATCGCTATCGAAAAGGAACATGTTTTCGTGGCAGATGCCGGCAACAAGGTTGTATTCAGGTACAACACTTCCGGTCAACTGATCGATACCCTGGCAAGGAAAGATACAACCAAGAATATCCGTGGATGCATCATTCCCAGCAGGTATTTCGATGTTGCGGTTGACCCGGATAAAAACCTGTGGATTGTAAATCCCGGCAGACATTCTCTGGAAAACTATACCCTTGAAGGCGACCTTCGCTCGTATTGGGGAAAAGCATCCATGAAAATCGACGGCTTCTGTGGCTGCTGCAATCCTGTTCATATCGCTATTCTCGAAAACGGAAATTTCGTTACCAGCGAAAAAGGCCTTACCCGTATCAAATTGTATAATCCTGCCGGCGAACTGGTTTGCGTGATCGCCGGACCCGAACAGTTTGAATTTGACAACAAAGGAGTTGAGATTGCTGTGGACAACGACAGAACTGTCTACGCACTCGATCCGCACAGAAAAGAAATACGAATATTTAAAGAAGATTGCAATGGCTGACCTCATCAATCCATTTAAAGATAACAAGAAGCTGAACAGAAGAGCGTTTCTCGATTCGCTGGCAAGGATATCCGTGCTGGGAGCGATTCTCTTCCTGGTTGGTTTTTTGTTTACAAAAAGGAAAATTGATTATTCCGGAACCGGAGAATGTGCTCTCAATACGGACTGTGGCAATTGTTCGGGATTTGACGGATGTAATCTGAAGGAAAAGAAGGTGATCAACAAATAAGAACTATTATGCCAGGATCAACGGATAAGGACAGGAGAAGTTTTATAAAAAAGGGCATCAACATCTTTTTTACAGTCACCGTAGGAGGGCTGACAGGTTTCCTTTTTCGAAAAAGCACAAAGAATGACACTGTATGGCAGATCGATCCCGCTAAGTGTATTCAGTGTGGGAGGTGTGTAGATGAGTGTGTCTTAAGTCCTTCTGCAGTAAAATGTATCCATGTACATAAAATGTGTGGGTATTGTGATCTGTGTGGCGGATATTTCCGCCCGGATGCAATGGACCTGAATACGGGAGCAGAAAATCAGCTTTGCCCCACCGGAGCGATCAAACGCACCTTTATTGAAGATCCGTATTTCAAATACGATATCAACGAAGACCTGTGCATCGGATGTGGTAAATGTGTCAAAGGATGCGGATCGTTTGGGAATGGCTCTTTGCAGTTGCAGATTCAACATGAACTGTGTGAGAATTGTAACGAATGTGCCATCGCCAGGGAATGTCCTTCCAATGCGATAACCCGTGTATCTTCAACAAATCCATATAAACTGCTTGGCGGATAATGCCGGATTTTTAATTACTGAAAAAATAGTGAAACGAATTTTAACGATAGTATCTGTATTTATTTTAGGGTCCCTGAACAGGGTCTTCGGGCAGGTTCAGCGCTTTCCGCGTCCTGAATTTGAGACAGATCATGTGCCTCCTGACCCGCTTACTCCTGCTCCGCGATCGGATTTTATGGAGTATTTGGATGTGTTTTTACTGGTTCTGGCACTTTCTGTCGCTACCTGGTTGGTGCTGAAAAAACGAAACCGGCGAGGTGTGTTGATCGTATCTGTCTTATCGCTTCTGTATTTTGGCTTTGTTCGCAAAGGTTGCGTGTGCTCCATCGGGGCAATTCAAAATGTCTCCCTGGCACTCTTCGATCCGAATTATGTCATACCCATTACCGTAATAGCCTTTTTTATCATACCACTGGTATTCACCTTCTTCTTCGGGCGAACATTTTGTGCTGCTGTCTGTCCGCTGGGAGCAGCACAGGATCTTGTGCTCATCAAACCGGTAAGCATCTCAGCACCAGTCAGGAAGGTGCTTGGGTTTTTGCCAGATATTTACCTGGGGTTTGCCGTGCTGTTTGCTGCCACCGCCAGCGATTTTGTCATTTGTCGATACGATCCCTTCGTGGGTATATTCCGGCTTGATGCGACATTCTTTATGATTTCACTGGGTATTGGGTTTCTGCTTCTCAGCACGTTTATTGGCCGGCCATATTGCCGTTTTCTCTGTCCGTATGGTACTATTCTTGGATTTATCTCAAGGTTTTCAAAGAAACATACCACCATTACCCCAAATGCATGTATTCAGTGCAGACTCTGTGAGACATCCTGTGCGTTTGATGCCATAAACAAACCTGAAGAGGGAGCGGATATTGAAGGCAAGGAGAAAGGGATCCGTCAGCTGCTGATACAGTTTTTGTTAATTCCTGCATTTGTCGTAGCAGGTGGATATGCCGGGTATTTGTTGTATCCGACGTTTGCAGAAATGAATAAAACGGTTCGTCTGGCACAGGAGATCCATCAAGGAATGGAAAAAGGAGGCGTAGAAAAATCATTGGAAATAGAAGCATTTCAGACGGCAGGCCAATCTGTAAAACAGCTTTATGACGAAGCTGCTGTTGTACTGAACAAATATAAAACCGGAAGTATCTTGCTGGGGATATACCTGGGATTGGTATTCGGCATTCGGCTGGTACGTCTGTCAATAAGCAAGCCACGAAAAGATTATGAGCCGGATAAAGCAACCTGCTTTAGTTGTGCGCGGTGTTATAAGTATTGTCCGGTTGAATAAATTATCGAAGTATGATTAATATGGAAATGGAAAATAAAGAAGTTAAGGATAGATCATACCTGCAGAAGCTGGTAAGGAGGATAGCACTGATCTCCGGTGTGTTCACGACCATTGTTGCTGCCATTCTTATTCTGAATTATGTCCAGCTAAAAACAACAGACCCCTTAGAATTAAAATCCCTGGAGACCTTAAAGGTTCAACTTTCAGAGGATACTCAGAATGAAGTACTGAAAGACGAAATCCGGGCACTCGATGTGCTGG
>JBNKDZ010000032.1:0-15022 GCA_050288525.1 Cyclobacteriaceae bacterium | reverse complement strand
AATACAGTTCCGTCCTTTAATATCATTATACCCGGATTCGCCCGGATCATTGCTTTGATTACTGTGCCATCGGCATAGAAATAGGGTAAAGGGATCTGGTATTCATGCCTGAAATTTTCATATGTTCGCTCATCATTTGCTGTAATTACCCAGCTTTCAACATCACTTCCAAGCTCCCTGACCAGTTCCATCATCTTCTTCACGTTATCCGGGTTGGATTTTTCTACATCACTGTAAATAATTAACAACCGTTCGCCCTCAAATGACTGATCCGTAAAATCCCCCTCTTCATTCCAGATATTATAATCCGTGATCTTTGGTTGGGCTTCAGGGTTCAACATCACCATTTCTTTAAAGGTATAGGTAGTATCTGAAGGATACTTGTCGAATTCATATTCCTGACCATCTTTTTCCATTATATATTTGTAACGATATGGTTCGGATGGCTGCATGGATTGTTGAATATTAGCCCCAACTTTGTAAGGCCGAAAATCGATATAAGGCAAATGTTGTATTGAATAGTAGGCAATAAATACATTTAAAAGGAATACTACTACCATCGATATGTCACCATTACGGCCCTTCATCCATTTGACCTCCGGCAATATCCTGGTAAGCCTTTGTTTTCTAAAGAAGATATATCCAATCCAAACCAACAACATGAGATCCTTAATAAAAGACTCCATGGGTTTAAGCGGGATCACCTCTCCAAAACACCCACAATCCGTTACTTTGTCGAAGATTGCGGAATAGCCTGTCAGGAATGTAAAGAAAACAATCAACAGCATCAGGATCCAGGATGTGATCTTAATACGGTAATTAACTAAAAGAGCGATCCCCAGCATTATTTCCAGGACAATCACAAACACACCCAGAACAAGCGATGCCGGAACAAGGTAATGGAAGAACGAAGCAATATCCGTTGCAAAAACATCAAAATATTCCTCCAGTTTAATCGCTGTTCCCTGTGGATCGTTGATCTTTATTGATCCGGAAAAAATAAATAATAAACCAACAAACAGCCTTGCTATAATGTCAACAACTTTCATTTTCAGGAAAATTCATTTTTATTAGACAAAATACTGCATAATTGATCATATCCTGATAATTTGCAATAACACCTTCTGATATCAATGTTTTACCCTCATTGTCTTCAATTTGTTTCACCCTGAACAGTTTCATCAGAATAATATCTGTAATGGAATTAACGCGCATGTCTCTCCATGCCTCACCATAGTC
Source organism: Cyclobacteriaceae bacterium (assembly GCA_050288525.1). Taxonomy (GTDB): domain Bacteria; phylum Bacteroidota; class Bacteroidia; order Cytophagales; family Cyclobacteriaceae; genus JBNKDZ01. The sequence goes on along the minus strand of JBNKDZ010000032.1, from coordinate 13,783 downwards.
ATGGTTTTTGTCCTCCAGTAATCCGATCGTATCCGCTACAGCCTTATCGTATAAAGGTTCGATTTCTTCAAAAGGTATATCCAGAGCCTGATCACCATTTTCCAGTTCGGCCTGTATCATTGCGATCAGGCAGTAGTTTATTATTCCTAAAAACTCGTTGGGTATGTCATCGTTTATCTTTTGTGTCCCTTTTTCCTGTATTGATCTGATCCGCTGAGCTTTGATCAATATCTGATCGGTAATAGATGGTAACCTCAGAACTCTCCATGCTGTTCCATAGTCACGTGTTTTCTTCTCGAAAACTTCTTTGCAGGCCTTAATTACTTTTCTATATTCGCTTATTGTATTGTTACCCAAATCGTCAGAATTAAAATTTCACAAAAAATCAACAATCATTGAGGTCGAAAGATAAAATTTTTTATTCAAAAAAGACACTTAACCTGAATGGAAATGTGCTGGACCTGTGCTGTCCCAAAATTATGGGGATCCTTAACCTGACGCCTGATTCATTTTATGATGGTGGCAAGCACGTCGGAGAACAGGAGATTATTTCCTATTGTGAAAAACTAATTGATGAGGGAGCCGACATTATTGATATCGGCGGATATTCATCCCGGCCGGGAGCGGAAGAAATTGACCAAAAAGAAGAAGAAAACCGTGTGCTTCCGGTATTAAAAATGCTCGTAAAACGTTTTCCGAACACTCCGGTATCCATCGACACCTTCAGACCTGAAGTTGCACAGAAAACATTGGACTCAGGAGCTTCCATCATAAACGATATTACCGGCGGAGACCCGGATGGAAAAATGTACAGGGTTGTAGGATCCTTTCGTGCTGCATATGTGATGATGCATATGAGAGGTACTCCTCAAAATATGATGACCAAAACAGACTATTATGACCTTATAAAGGAATTAATTTATTATTTTAACAAAAAACTTCATATAGCAGCACAATTTGGTGTTAAAGATGTTGTTATAGATGTAGGTTTTGGTTTTTCCAAAACTATTGAACAGAATTATGAATTACTGAGATATTTACAGTATTTTCAGGCTTTAGGAGTTCCCTTGTTGGCTGGCATATCCAGAAAGTCCATGATATATAAAACACTGGTTACAGATCCTGATCATGCACTAAACGGAACAACAGTATTAAACACAATTGCCCTGATCAACGGAGCCTCTATTTTAAGAGTTCATGATGTAAAAGAAGCAAAAGAAACAATAAAACTATATAACAAGACTTATCATTGACATTTCTTTTTAAAATAGGGTTTTTAGATATTGGTTTGGTAGACCTGATTGATATTCTCTTTGTGACCATTCTTATCTACCAGTTGTATAAACTCATGAAAGGGAGCATCGCTTCCAAAGTGTTTTTAGGTTTCCTGTTTCTGTATCTCACCTATCTGATGGTAAATGCTGCCCAGATGGAACTGCTTACAGCGATTCTGGAGAAATTTATGGGTGTTGGTGTTTTGGCCCTGATTATTTTATTCAGCCCTGAGATACGTAAATTCCTGCTGCTGATAGGCAAATCGACATCTTTTAATAAAGAAACCATTTTAAAAAATCTTCCCTGGAAAAAAGGAGAGAATGGGGATTTGTTCGACATCACCCCTATTATCGATGCTTCAAAAACACTCGGAGGGTCTTACACAGGGGCTTTGATCGTTTTCTCAAAAGAATCTGAACTGAAGTTCTACGTTGATTCGGGGGACAAAATTGATGCGATCATATCTAAAAGGCTTCTGATATCCATTTTTAACAAGAACAGCCCGTTGCATGATGGCGCTGTTATCATTCATAAAGGACGTGTTCTTGCTGCCAGATGTATCCTTCCAGTAAGTGACCAGGACGATCTGCCTGCTCAATTTGGTCTGAGGCACCGTGCTGCAATCGGAATGAGTGAGACAACAGATACCCTTGTACTTGTAGTTTCTGAAGAAACAGGGCAGATTTCTATTGTAAGAGCCGGAAAGATCCATCACAACCTGTCTGTACAAGAAATCCGGAAGATGATCAATGAGTATTTCCGCGAAGAACATCATAATGAGAAAGCACCACTTACGAAATTCGAAAAAATCCTGACAGAAGAATTACCTTTGGAAGAAGAAGGTGAAGAAAAAACAAGTCTGATCTAAGTCTATTATTTTAACCATCTGTAGTAGGTTTTAGTACCCAGTTCAAACATTTCTTTATCTCCTTCTGAATCCCCAAACACATGTATTTCATCAAATAAATTCAAATTTAGAACATTCTTGATTCTGCGAACTTTCTCTGGTCCGTTGCAATTTGGTGTTTCGAACCTCCCGGTAAAAATATTGTTTCTGAATTCCATTCTGGTACTGATCAGCTCCAGTTGATGTTGGTCACACCAGGGTTTCAGCCATGTTTCCATGGATGCCGACACAACAATAATTCGGACATTTTCTGCTTTAAAATTATTTATCTTTTCCATGGCCTCATTTCGCACGATCTGCGGAAGGCGAAAATCGGCATATTGCTCCCCTATCAATTCTATTTTTTCCTTTGAAACTCCTTTAAAAAACCATGATAAGTATATCTCCTTTGATTTACTCCCCGGGAGGATCTTTAGTTTCATCAATAATAAAACCGGAAAAAGTATTACCATTCCAATATAGAATCTAAACCTGCCTTTGGCGAAAATTGTAAAATCAAGAAGGCTGTCCTTATTTGTTATGGTGCCGTCAAAATCAAAAAGAGCCAGATTTTTTTTCATTTTTCTATAAGGATAACTTCTTGAAAATCGGCTCCGGGATATTCCGGATTATGAACATGATATATCGCCACATCCACAAGGTATAGATACAATTTTTCTTCTTTTTTATGCCCATAAAGATGTCTTTTGCTACTATTTCGGGCATTCCGGTGAGTGGTTTGGGCAAATTAAGTCCCTCAGTCATCTTCGTATAAACAAATCCGGGTTTTACAGTCATAACATGAACCCCTGATTTGCTCAGCCTGTTTCTCAATCCGGAGAGATATGCTGAAAAAGCCGCTTTTGCAGCCCCATACAAATAATTACTTTGGCGCCCCCTTTCTCCTGCCACCGAACTCACCCCAACGATAAATCCGGATTTCTGATATTCAAAGTTGTTTGCAATGATATTCAAAATGCTTACAATCCCGGTGTAATTTGTTTGTGTTACCCTGAGAGCCTCCTTCCAATCGCTTTCCGATTTTTTCTGATCACCCATGTATCCGACAAAAGAAACTACACCAACAGGTTTAATCTCAAGTGATTTATAAAACGTAGCATGCGAGGCGAAATCCAGCACATCCAACTCAACACATTTTGCTGTAATGTTGTGCCTGATCGCAAGGTCAGATGCTAAAGGGGCCAGTTCACCGGAAGCTCTTGAGGCGAGATAAATATCGTATCCGTTTTTTGCCAGCACTACAGATAATGCTCTGGCCATATCACTCTTTGCTCCAAGGATCAGTACAGGTTTCATATAAAGACAGTTTATTTATAGATCCAGCCTTTTCGACTGAAATGATTCAATTTTTCCTTTTAATCCAAGTTTTGTTCGTAATTCCCTGAATTTATTAATCTGAGGATATCCCTTTTCAAACACCTCTTTACTGACTCTTACATCTTTAGTCAGGTAAATCCTCCCTCCATAATCAAGCACTATTTTATCGAGATCATTAAAGAATTCAAATAATCCCCTGTCGATTTTAAAATCCAGCGCCAGTGTAACACCCTCCATGGGAAATGACAGGTAATTATCGTTTCCTTTGCCAAATTTTTTCAATACTGCCAAAAAAGTTCCTCTGCCAGCCCCTGAGATTTTTGTAAGGATCTTTTCCATTCCTGTGAAACTACCTTCCTCAGGCAGAACACACTGATATTGTGTCAATCCTTTTGAACCATAGACACGGTTCCATTCACCAACAGCATCAAGCGGATAGAAAAAGGAGTCGATAGTCGTCTTTTGTCTGGATATTTTTTTCAGGACTTTATGGTAATAAACTTCATTAAACAGCTTTACTGTCAGATTATTCAAAGTAAAAGAAGGAAAGTTGAACGGCACTGAAAATAATTGTTTGGGATTATATTTCAGGTTTCCATCTGTAGCGTGATTCCCTACCCCCAAAAGGCACCTTCCAAGGCTTTTCTTTTGAGCCAGACAATCAATCCATGCAACAGAATAGGGGTACGATTTATATTCTTCAAAGCTTTCAAATGTTTCCTCAAGATTCCGGGTTTTTACCATGACCATATCGATCATGGAAGATTGTACACGCTGTAGCTTAACCCTGCCATCAAGAATTACTCCGGTAAGCCCCATCCCCCCGCACGTTGCTTTAAAGAGTTCAACATTCGTATCTTTTGAACAGGTAACAACCGTTCCATCCGGCAACATTAATCTGAAATCGATCAACGAATCTGAAAATGATCCGGCAACATGATGATTTTTACCATGTACATCACTTGCAATAGCACCTCCTACCGTAATAAATTTTGTCCCGGGAGTTGTTTGTAAAAACCAGCCTCTGGGTACAAATATCTTCACAATATCCGACAACAGCACTCCTGCCTGACAAGACAATACACCTGTTGATTCATCAAAATCTAAAAAATGATTATAGCGTTGAGATGTTACTATATGATCATTAAGAGCGCTGTCACCATAACTTCTTCCGTTTCCGTAAGGGATCAGCTCATTATGATCATGTATAATATGTTTCAATGATTCCGAAGAGTCAAAAGAGTAAGCTGTGTTTTCTTTTTTAGGATAATTTCCCCAGGATCGGATATTTTTTTTTATCATGGTCAGATGTACAGGATGAGGTAAAAACTTAAAATCCACAACAGGATCGTTATTTGAATAAACCGGTCATAGAAAAGGATCCTGGTGGGAGAACTGCTTTTTTCAAAAACAAATGTAATCTGCAGATAACGTAAAAGGCCCAATATCACAAAAATCGAGGTCAGGTACAGATACGGGGATGCTACCCGCTCAACCACTTCTTTTGTGACAGTATAGTGAATATAGGTAACGGTTACGATCGAAGCCATCACGCCTATCACAATATCAATAAATTGTTTTGAATAACCGTTTATCGATTTTCGCATTTCTTTATTTGAACTTTCAAAGATCAGAATATCATCCCGTCTTTTTGAGAAGCCCATCATTAATGTCAGAAGGAAGGTCATGATTATAATCCACATGGATAATGGTGTTTCTGTAATGAATGAACCAAGAAATAGTCTTAACAAAAACCCTATTGATATTATGGTAACATCAATTATTGCAACCCTTTTCAGGCGGATAGAATACAGAATATTTATTATAGTGTAGGCCAGCAACACCATTACAGACTGAAAGCACAAAAAGAAATAAGCAATCCCTATACCTGCAAGAAACAATCCTGTCATAAGGGAAAAGGCGGTGTTCCTGGATATTCTGCCTGAAGTAATCGGTCTGTTCTTTTTTGTAGGATGATGTTTGTCGTTCTCAATATCAAGGATATCATTTAAAATGTATATACCACTGGCACACAGAGAAAAACTAACAAATCCTAAAAAGCATGTGTTAAGATCCTCAAGATTAAAAATATCACCGGAGAAAAATATAGGTAAAAAGATAAACAGGTTTTTCAGGTAATGTTTCGGTCGTAATACTTTTATATAATCAACTATCAAATCTTTTTGATTTAGTGCGGTATGAATAATATTTTCATGCTCCTGATCATCCAATCAATTTCTGAACAGATCTCAAAAAATCAACTGAACGCGTTTCGCTTCCTGAAAGTTCGTAATTGAATCTTTTTTTGCTGAAATATAATTTTAATCATTCATATTTCCAACAACTTCAGGATGTAGAACTATTCAACCGTTACCGATTTAGCAAGGTTCCTGGGCTGATCGACATTACAATTGCGTAATACAGCTATATGATAAGACAATAGTTGAAGTGGGATTACGGATACAAGTGGCATTAATGCTTCATGGGTATTTGGTACTTCCATAACAAATTCAGCCATTTTTGGTATCAGTGTGTCACCTTCAGAGATAATGGCAATAACCTTGCCTTTTCTGGCCCGAACTTCCTGAATATTTGAAACGATTTTTTCATACGAACTATCCCTGGTCGCAATAAATACTACCGGCATTTCTTCATCTATAAGCGCAATCGGACCATGTTTCATTTCTGCGGCAGGATAACCTTCTGCGTGAATATAGGAGATTTCTTTTAACTTTAATGCTCCTTCAAGGGCAACCGGAAAATTATATCCACGTCCCAGATACAGGAAGTTTCGTGCATCTTTAAACAGTTTGGCTATATACCTGGCTTTTTCATCAAGTTTTAATGCTATACTTACTTTTGAAGGGATTGTTTCCAATTCTACCAACAGCGAACGGTATTTGCTTTCAGTAAGTGTTCCCTTCTTATGGGCAACAATGAGCGCGATCATTGTCAATACGGTAACTTGTGCTGTAAATGCTTTCGTACTTGCCACTCCTATCTCAGGTCCTGCATGAATATAAGCTCCTTCATGGGATGCCCTGGCGATTGACGAACCTACGACATTACAAACTCCAAATATGATAGCTCCCCTTGATTTGGCAAGCTCAATAGCCGCAAGCGTATCTGCTGTTTCTCCGGATTGTGACACAGCGACAATTACATCCCCTTCGTTAATGACCGGATTTCTGTACCTGAATTCAGAGGCATACTCCACTTCAACAGGGATTCTGCACCATTCTTCGAAAAAATACTCGGCTACCAGTCCGGCATGCCACGATGTTCCGCAGGCAAGAATGATAATCCTTTTTGCATTTTCCAGTTTGTTGGCATATTCACGGATACCACCAAGAACAAGATTTCCTTTCGAGGCATTAAGGCGACCCCTCATGGCATCCTGAATAGATTTGGGCTGCTCAAAAATCTCTTTAAGCATAAAATGTTCATACCCTCCCTTTTCTATGGTTTCCAATTCCATATCCAGCGTTTGGATATACGGATTGGTAGATTCATCCTTTACCGTCTTCAACACCATCCCGGTTTTTCGGAGTACGGCTATTTCATAATCATTCAGATAGACAACTTCATTTGTATATTCAACGATTGGAGTAGCATCTGAAGCAATAAAATACTCATTTTTACCAATACCTATCACCAAAGGACTTCCTTTACGAGCTGCAATTAAAACATCGGGGTCTTCTTTAGATACAATCACAATGGCATAGGCCCCTACTACTTTTGTAAGTGCAAGACGTACAGCCTCCTCCAGGCTACAATGATTGTTTTTCAGGATGTCTTCTATAAAGTAGATGATAACCTCCGAGTCTGTTTCACTTCGGAATTTATAACCTTTATTTACCAGTTCCTGACGTATCGTTGAATAGTTCTCAATAATGCCATTGTGTATAACAGCAAGATCGCCATTTTCAGACATATGTGGGTGTGCGTTTACATCATTCGGTTCGCCATGAGTAGCCCATCGTGTGTGTCCTATACCTGTCTGGCCGGCAAGTTCTTTGTTTGAGGTGTATTTTTCAAGATCGGCTACTTTTCCTTTTTTCTTAAAAAGTTTAATCTGATTATCAGCTGAGATTGCAACACCTGCACTGTCATACCCCCGATATTCAAGTCTTTTTAATCCTTTGACGATTACTTCATAAGCATTTCGCTCTCCGATATAAGCAACGATTCCACACATAGGTAAATAGTTGTTGGTTTGTTAAATCAATATTTCTATTAACGAACAGTTGAATAATAGATTTTTAATTTCATACTATTTTTTGAAGAAACAAAACTTTCTATACTATTTACAAAATGATTTGATTCTAAAAACAAAGGTTTATTTACTCCGGTTCCCTCCGTTAAAGATAATATATGCCCTGTTATCTGTGACCTGAAAAGACCTGAATTTTCATCAGGGATCTTAAAAAATCCCAACTTGTAATTTTTGTATCCGGAAAATGCATCTGTCAATCTTTTTATCTCTACCCCTCCGCTTGAGTTTGTCTGAAATAAAAACTTATTTGACTCATCCGTAACTGCCAGGAATAATCCTGAAGGAGGGAAAACATTGTCATCATAATGCTCTACAGAAAATTCTAATTCTGCCCTGTTGATCACCACATTTGAAAGGGTGTCAAGAAAATCATAATACGGATCAAATGAGATCTTGGTCAAAACACCTGTGCCGGACTGAATATAGGTATAGTCTGTTCCTGTATCAAAATCTTTATTTAACTCTGTAAGACCTGCAAGAGGAGTCCCGGACTTGTCCTGTATGATGCTATGATAATAATGCTTGTAATTAATATATAGTGAATCCTCAACCTGATATCCCGTAAAATAATAAGTCAGCTGTGCAGTATCTTTACTATTATGATAATATAAAGACAGTTTTGTGTCATATTCGGCATCTTCCGGTTTAAATCCCAGAATTACCTTTGAATCCTGAGGTACAATGGCGATTCCATGACAAAACTGCAGAAAATAATGCAGACTATCATAAGACAGAGAAGTTGTATCTTTGGCTTCATCAAATAGTTTATTTCCAAAGGCATCATCCAATCGTGTCCTCAGAATAACAGTATCTATTTTAGTTGTATCAATCGCTGAGGCATCAAAACTTAAAAGACCTATCGGATCTGTTTCATATGATGTTTGATCACTCGAATAATACACCCTGTCTTGCTCAATTGACTCCGTCAATTCATGAATGGAGTATGATTCGTTTCCAAGCTCCCTTCCATACAGGCTTTTGATGTGTAATGTTAACACCAGACTATCAAATTGATTATCAGTATCTTTCGGATCAAACAATGTATTTTTATCCGGAAGAATCCTGGAATAAAAGGTCGCTTCAATATCACCCAGATTTGTATCTGAGTATGAACCAACCAAACCGGTATATGTATTCGTTGTGTTCAGAGAGTCTACCTGAACAACACTGGTCTTAACAGGAATTTCGGCATATCTGGTAACTAACGATGCACGTTCAGGATTGAGTTCCAAACCTATGTCCCCACTATCCTCACATGCATAAAATAAAAGGGCTAATCCGGAGATTAGCCCAAATTTCTTAACCCACAAGCTCATTGTACAGGTTATAGTACGACTCTTCGCAGTTTTCGTCTTTTTCAATGGTACTTACTAATTTGTTGCCTTTATCAATTGATGTAAACAGAGCATTAAGCCCGTTTTTGAAGTCTGATTCAGATTTTATGACAGCATCGGAATATTCAATGCCCATCTTTATAAAACCTTCAAAATCAGCAGTTTCCAAAGACAAAAGCATATCATCTTCAATATCCATCATTTTAACTTTTTCAATCAGATCTCCTTCAAATTTATGTTTAAACGGAGTGTCATAAACCGTAAAAACAGTTTTTGTATTGTGAAAAATCGGATCGTTTTTATATGTTGTCTTGATGTACATGGGGATCAGACTTGTCATCCAGTCATTACAATGTACAATATCCGGTGCCCATCCAAGTTTCTTTACCGTTTCTAACGCACCTTTGCAGAAAAATATTGCCCGCTCATCATTATCTTCATAAAAATTGTTGTTGTTATCATGAAACACACTCTTTCTATGGAAATAATCCTCATTATCGATAAAATACACCTGCAATTTTGCATTAGGAATGGAAGCAACTTTTATTATTAATGGCTTCTCTTCTTCACCTACGGATATGTTAATGCCGGATAGTCTTACCACTTCGTGTAGTCGGTTCTTTCGTTCATTGATTAAACCAAATCTTGGTACTAAAATTCTTATCTCCATACCTTTTTCCTGCATGGCCTGAGGCAGTTTCCGAACCATATCGGCCACGTGAGAAGTTTGTAGGAAAGGGTTGATCTCGCTTGAGACATAAAGAATACGTAATTTAGACATAACTATGCTAGCTTATTTATTTTTTTTCAAAACATCTGCAAATTTACAAAAAAAATACCTCATAACCATAGGAATTTCAAAATAACTCGTAGATTTGCAGCCCTTTTTCAATCCAGGAAGAAAAATGGAAGTATATAAAAATATAAAAAAACTTCGGCCTGTTATTAAGGAAAAGAAGTGTCAGGAACAAACAATCGGTTTTGTTCCTACTATGGGAGCTCTCCATGATGGTCATCTCGAACTGATAAAAAATTCTGTCCGGAATAATGATGTAACGATATGCAGCATTTATGTAAATCCGACACAATTTAACAATCCTGATGACCTGAAAAATTATCCACGCGACCTTGACGCTGATCTGCTAAAACTGGAGAAAACCGGTTGTGATATCGTATTTGTTCCTGAAACAGAAGAAATGTATCCGTATACTCCCTTACTTGAAGTCCGGTTTGGCTACCTCGAAAATGTTATGGAAGGCAAATATCGCCCCGGACATTTTAAAGGTGTCGGTATAATTGTCTCAAAACTCCTTAATATAGTTCAGCCCGATAATGCGTACTTCGGAAGGAAAGACCTTCAGCAATACACATTAATAAGACACCTGGCTAAGGAATTGTTTTTTGACTCAAACATTATCCCGGTTGATACCATAAGGGAAAACTCAGGCTTAGCGATGTCCTCCAGAAATTTACTGCTTGGATCCGATGAATTGCCACATGCCACCGATCTTTATAAGGCATTAATTTCTGCACGAAAGGAACTAATAAATAAAAAAAGCGTTGAAGAAATAAAGGAGCGTATACATTTGTTTTTCAAAAACGAAAGTCCGGTAGAACTTGAGTATTTTGAAATCGTTGATACGTCCACTTTACTCCCGGTAGCCGATTGTAAGGAATCAGAGGATATATCAATATGTATTGCCGGTTACCTTGGAAAAGTGAGATTAATAGACAATATGTCATTATTTTAGTATAAATTTGCACGCGGAGGTTTATAAAAAATGTTTATCGAGGTAGTAAAATCCAAGATACATAGAGTAAAAATTACTCAGGCAGAATTGCATTATGTAGGAAGTATCACCATTGATGAGAATCTGATGGATGCGGCCAACATAATTGAAAATGAGAAAGTTCAGATTGTTAACATCAACAATGGTGAACGCCTGGATACCTATGTCATTAAAGGTGAGAGGGGAAGCGGTAATGTTTGCCTTAATGGTCCTGCGGCTCGTAAAGCTCAGGTTGGCGATATAATTATCATTATTTCATACGCTTCGATGGAGTTTGAGGAGGCAAAAAAACATAAACCTACATTAATATTTCCTGACGAAAAAAATCGAGTAATTGGCTAGAAGTTTTAAAAAAGGCCTGGTTGATGTAATAAAATACCTCATCACCTTAGGAATTGCAGCTTTTTTAATATGGTACGTGTATGGTGATTTTTCTTTTGATGCATTGCTCGAAAGAATTCTCCAGATCAATTTTTTCTGGATCATATTATCAATATTCATCGCCCTCTTAAGTCATTATCTCAGGGCCTACAGATGGAATATCTTGCTTAAGCCGCTTGGCAATGAGCATCTCACGGTATACCGGACCTTCCTGGCTGTTCTGGTAGGGTATTTTGCCAATAACCTCGTACCCAGAATGGGAGAAGTCACCCGATGCGGCATCCTGAAAAAGACAGACAATGTAAACATGACCTCCTCCCTCGGCAGTGTCGTTGCTGAAAGAGCTCTTGATATGATCATCCTGATCATTGTTATCATCTTTACCTTTTTCATTGAATTTGATAAGCTGAGTAGATTTGCCCTGGATAACTTTGGTGACAAAATTCCGGACACCAACACCCTTGTGAATTACACCATTATTGCCGTCCTGTCCGGAATTGTTTTACTTTTCGTGTTATTCCTGCTCTACAGATATCTTAAAAGCCGGTTTCACCGGAATCCCATATACATAAAAATAAGGACTTTCATCCGTGAACTGATCGAAGGGTTTCTGTCCATACGTAAAATAAAAAACAAATGGGGCTTCTGGCTTTCAACACTGGGAATCTGGGTACTATACTATCTAATCCCTTTTGTAGTTTTTTATGCCATGCCTACCACCTCCAATCTTGACATCTTTGCCGGATTATCTGTATTGGTAATGAGTGGCATTGGAATGTCTGCGCCGGTTCAGGGCGGAATAGGCGTATTTCATATTCTTGTTGGCAGGGTATTAATCCTTTATAATGTCCTTAAGGACGATGGTGAGATCTTTGCGCTGATTCTTCATTCAACCCATTTTATTACTGTTATGATCTTTGGTGGAATAAGTTTCATCATAACGGTATTTTTAAAACGACGAAATAACTCTGATGAAATCGCTACAAAAAATTAAATCTCCTGAAAACCTTAAGAAACTAATCAATGAATGGCATCAACAAGGCAAAAAGGTCGTGTTTACCAATGGTTGCTTTGATATTTTACATGCCGGCCACGCCGATTATATGGAAAAGGCACGTGAACTGGGCGACAAACTGGTTGTCGGCCTTAATACGGATGCTTCCATTAAACGCATAAAAGGACCTGAACGGCCTGTAGTTGAACAATCTGCCAGGGCACGGCTGCTGGCAGCGCTTGAATTTGTTGATGCTGTAACGTTCTTTGATGAAGACACTCCCTACCTATTGATCAAAAACATTGTACCTGATATCCTTGTTAAAGGAAAAGATTACGCGCCTGAAAACATTATCGGCGCAGATATCGTATTGGGTAATGGTGGAGAAGTAAAAACGATCGAATTGACGGAAGGATACTCTACCACAGATGTTATAGGAAAAATAAAAAAGCTTAAGTGATATGATCATTGTAATTATGATTGTCTTTGCAATACTCAGTTTTGCAGTAAGTTCAAGACTGAAAAGCAAATTCAGAAAATATTCAAAAATCGGGTTGAGGATCAACAAAAGCGGAGCAGAAATTGCCCAGCAAATGTTGCAGGACAACCGGATCTATGACGTTCAGGTAACATGTGTGCCGGGGAGTCTTACAGATCATTACAATCCTGCAAACAAAACGGTGAACCTTAGTGAAGAAGTTTATTACGGAAGAAGTGCTGCTGCTGCAGCTGTTGCTGCACACGAATGTGGTCATGCCGTACAGCATGCTACCGCTTATTCATTTCTTCAAATGCGATCTGCCATGGTACCGATCCAGAATGTAAGTGCCAAGATCCTGAATATCGTGGTTCTTGCAAGTATGTTCGGGGGATTTTACCTGTTTAAAACATTCCCTATGGAATATGTTCTGTTGATCATTATCGGAACATATACCGTAATAACCCTGTTTTCACTCATTACTTTGCCGGTAGAATTTGATGCAAGCCGAAGGGCGCTTCAATGGATCAGCCGAAATGGGATCACAACTTCACAGGAACATGGTATGGCAAAGGATGCCCTGAAGTGGGCAGCTATGACCTATGTTGTTGCTGCACTGGGTTCTATTGTGATGTTACTGTATTACGTAATGATGTTTCTGGGAAGAAGAGATTAAAACACAGCCGGACGAACGAACCGGCTGTTGTCTTTTTTCTTTAACCGAGTGTATTTGATATTCATTAATCATATCAAAAAAGGAATAATCTCCCCTTCATTACATTGTCACGTTATATTTTAATGCGTATTTGCTTAAAGTATTAGATTTAATGCCGTTAATCAAGTAATCTCAATGTCAGTTGGATAAGTCAATTTTATCGACAAACTCCTGCTGTATTTGAATAAAACCATGATATTGTAGTATTTTAAGTTTTATTCTTATTAAGCAAAAACATTGTACTTTTACTATAAATTGTTTGTTTTAAAAGTATTTTTTAACCAATTTTGAAAAAAATCTATTGATCACAGATCGG
>JBNKDZ010000031.1:0-4487 GCA_050288525.1 Cyclobacteriaceae bacterium | reverse complement strand
GAGCGACGTACGGTTGATTATGTGGCAACAGGTGAACAACAGCCTGAGACAGACCACAACATGAAAAAGGAAAATTCGGGCACCGGAAATAATCTCAATGAATTCTGGCGTGAAGCCCGTAACGAAGGCTATTTCAGCTATGATATGTCTACTGACTCAGCAACAAACCTCAGCCTGTTTGTCCGCTACTGGGGTGCTGAATGGGGAACCAGGAAATTCGACATTTACATTGACGATGAGAAGCTGATCACTGAGGACAATACCAACAAGTGGAATCAGTCAATGTTTAAAGATGTTACCTATGCAATTCCCGAATCGATGCTCAAAGGAAAAAGCAGTGTACGGGTGAAATTCCAGGCTCATAAAGGCACTACTGCAGGAGCTGTTTATATGATCCGGTTGATAAAACCGAAAACTGATAAATAGATTTATTGGCATCACTAAGAAAAAACTAACCGATGAAGATTAAATCTATATTTTGCCTGTTATTCTTTAGCAGCTACGCGCTCTTCGGACAGGTAAATACCGAAAAATGGAAAATTTTTGAACTTACATTAAAAGGCCCTTCAAACGGGAATCCGTATAAGGAGGTAAAATTAAATGGCCGGTTCATGCATGATCATGATACTGTCCAGGTTCAGGGATTTTATGATGGGGATGGTGTGTATAAGATCCGTTTTATGCCTGATGAGGAAGGCGAATGGCATTATTACACCACCAGCAATATAAAAAAGCTTCACAATAAAAAAGGCCGTTTCGTATGCACCCCTGCCCTTGCGTCAAATCACGGGCAGGTAGCCGTAACTGATACATTTTATTTTTCATATGCTGACGGCATCCCGCACCATTCGTTCGGCACCACCTGTTATGCCTGGGTACATCAGGGTGACAGCCTGGCGGAGCTTACATTGAAAACCTTGTCTGAAGGATATTTCAACAAAATGCGTATGTGTATCTTCCCGAAAAGTTACGATTGGAACAACAACGAACCACTGTATTACCCGTTCGAAGGCACCCCTCGTAAAAACTGGGACTATACCAGACTCAATCCCGAATACTTCCGGAACATCGAAAAACGTATCGCCCAACTGGATTCCATGGGTATCGAAGCCGACCTCATCGTATTTCATCCATACGACCGATGGGGATTCAGCACGCTTGACCGGGAGACAGAAGATATATATATCGAATACATCATCGCCCGGTTCGCCGCTTATAAAAATGTTTGGTGGAGCATGGCCAATGAATATGATTTTATGCGAGAAAAAACGCTGGATGACTGGGACTATTACATTGAACAGTTTTCAAAGAAAGATCCTTTTCATCACCTTATCGGAATTCACAACGCTGTAAGATTTTATGACCATACCAACCCGGCTCTTACCCATGCCAGCATTCAGAATGAAGACACCTACAGGGCAAAAGAACTCCGGATGAAGTACAAAAAACCTGTTGTGTATGACGAATGCCGTTACGAAGGCAACATCCCCTGGTCATGGGGCAACCTGACACCACAGGCGCTTATGGAAAAATTCTGGAGGGGTGTGACCAACGGCGGTTATGTCGGACATGGCGATACCTATGTCACAGAAGATCCTGTCGGATTCCCTAATGATTCTAAAGATGTGCTCTGGTGGTCAAAAGGGGGTGTTTTGAGGGGAGAAAGCCCTGAAAGGATCAAATTCCTGCGAAACATCCTTGAAGAAGCTCCTGCACAATTAAAGCCTCTGCCTTTATTTACCTGGATGCCCTTTTCTTGTATCGGTATTGATCATGAATACTATCTTGGCTATATGAATGATGCACAACCAAGAAGTATGGTGATCGATCTTCCTAAGGATGCTCAGTACAAGATTGAGATTATCGATACATGGGGTATGACCATCACACCTCTGGAGAAAAAATTCTCAGGACGAAGTCTGATTGAATTACCACAAAAACCTTATATCGCCCTCAGAATAACAAAAGAGGAGTAAATCGGAGAATTAAATGTACATCCAAAATGATTGATAGAAAATCTATGTTGATACTCTGGTTGTTGATGTTAACCGCTATTTCCACCTCACAAGGGCAGGATATCGTTATTTCCAACACACAAAACAGAGCCTATACCAGTTTAAACGGCAAATGGAAATATGTACTTGATCAATACGAAACGGGGCAGATCGGATTTATGCCCCTGTTTACGAACAGCAAACCAAAGGACAAAACCGACAGGGTTGAATACAGCTTTGATCAGGCACAGACACTCTGGGTACCGGGATCATGGAATGCCCAAAAACCGGAATTGTATTACTACGAAGGCACGATCTGGTACCGAAAAACGTTTGACAAAACAGACCTGTCAAAAGACAAACGATATTTCATCCACTTTGGGGCTGCCAATTACAATACCACCATTACCTTCAACGGCAAGATCCTTGGAAAACATGAAGGAGGCTTCACCCCATTTTGTTATGAAGTGACCCCCCTGATCAGGAAGTACGACAATTTCCTGATTGTAGGGGTAAGCAACACACGGGGCAACGATCAGGTACCTGCGAAAGTTACAGACTGGTTCAACCATGGCGGTATAACTCGCGACGTGAAATTAATCGAGACCCCCTCCTGCTTTGTCAGCAATTATTTTCTTTCTCTGGATAGATCTACGCTGTCTGCCAAAACAAAAAAAATAACTGGCAGCCTGATCCTCAACGGAGATCCCTTACCGGATAATGCCCGTATCCGTATTCCCGAATTAAAAATAGATAAAGAAATAACGATCGACGCTTCCGGCTCAGGCAGCTTTATAATTGAGACAAAAGATATTATTTTGTGGTTTCCGGAAAATCCAAAGCTGTATGATGTCACAATAAATTCAGGCGACGATATAATTCGCGAAAAAATTGGCTTTAAAACCGTAGAGACAAAGGGGAAAGAGATACTCCTAAATGGCAAAAAGATCTTTTTAAAAGGCATATCTCTGCATGATGAAAATCCCCTTCGTCGTGACAGGGCAAATTCTATTGAAGACGCACGGCTAGTTCTGGGGTGGGCAAAAGAACTGGGGTGCAACTTCATACGTCTGGCCCATTATCCTCATCAGGAAAACATCGTCAGACTGGCAGATGAGATGGGCATTATGCTCTGGGAAGAATTACCTCTGTACTGGGGAATTGACTGGAGCAATCCGGAGGTTTTGGAAAAAGCAAAAAAACAATATACCGAACTGATCAACCGGGATTACAACCGTGCCAGCACCATCATCTGGTCGATCGCTAACGAAACAGCCCCTTCACCTGCCCGAAATAATTTTCTGATTTCGATGACAGAACATGTACGCACGCTTGACAACACACGATTGCTAAGCGCCGCCTGCAAAAAAGACCAGGCTGTTGACGGCCATCCGGATAAGGATTATACGCTAGGTGATCCGATCATGCACCACCTTGATGTGATCAGCTTCAACGAATACCTGGGGTGGTATGGCGGATTGCCCGAAGCATGCCGTGAAAAAACCTATACAGCCGAAATGGACAAACCTGTGATTGTTAGTGAATTTGGTGGTGGTGCATTACAGGGATATTATGCTGACAGCCTGACCCGGTGGAGTGAGGATTTTCAGGCCTACCTTTACAAAGAAAATATCGCTATGTTTGACAAAATAGACGGTCTTGCAGGCATGGCCCCCTGGATTCTGGTCGATTTTATGTCCCCCCTGAGGCAACTTCCTGACGTACAGGATGGCTGGAATCGTAAAGGTTTACTATCCGAAAAGGGGCAAAAGAAAAAAGCATTTTATATATTGAAAGATTATTATGAGAATAAAGAATAATCATCTAATTAATCTAATAACAACAAACTCATACAAATATGAAACAAAAAATATCCATCGTATTATTTCTGTTAACATGTACAATTGCATTAAAAACAAATGGTCAGGTGTATAAAGAAACAGATCTTGGTGTAAAAACGAAAATTAACTCAACAGAGGTAGAAATTCAGTTTTACGGTCCTGAAACTGTAAGGATACTGAAATGGCCGGCAGGAGATACGTTTAAAAAAGAAAGCCTCTCCGTTATAAAGGCCCCTGCAAAACCATCCCTGAAAATTGAACAAAAGGGGGATGAACTTACCCTGAAAAGCAAAAATATTCAGGCTGTCCTGAATCTTAAATCCGGAGCAGTATCCTTTTTTACTCCTCAGGGTACGCCGCTCTTAAAGGAAAAAGAAAACAGCATATTTACAGATTTTGACGATGCGGGCATCAAAACATATAGCGTCAAACAGGCATTTTTATTAGATAAAGACGAAGCCATATACGGCCTGGGCATTCAACAACAAGGGAAAATGTCCAAGCGCGACATCTCCCTGAAAATGATCCAGGGCAATACTGATGATTACGTTCCTTTTTTCCAGTCGGTCAAAGGCTATGGATTGTTCTGGGACAACTATTCCCCTACCACATTTGTTGACACTCCGGATGAGACCTCTTTCGATTCTGAAGT
>JBNKDZ010000030.1:0-3361 GCA_050288525.1 Cyclobacteriaceae bacterium | reverse complement strand
AGCGATCAGTATCAGGATGATGTAAATGTTTTCAAGTTTTGAAAAAAACAGGGTTGGGATAATGATGGCCAGAATGATGATGATCCCTCCCATAGTAGGTGTACCTTTCTTCTCCATCTGTCCTTCCAGTCCCAGATCGCGGATCTGTTCGCCTATTTGTTTTTTTCTCAAATAATTAATCAGGGACTTACCAAATGTAATCGTGATGATCAGGGAGACCAAAGTCGCCATCCCTGCACGGAAGGAAATATACTGGAACACCCCTGCTCCCATCAGGTCAAAATTTTCATCCAGATAATTAAATAAGTAATAAAACATGTCTATTCCTGTCCTGTTTTCTGATTAAACATTTGATTATCAATATCTTTCAAAACTTTTTTATCGTCAAAATCATATTTCACCCCCATGATTTCCTGGTATGTTTCGTGCCCTTTTCCGGCAACGAGGATGATATCTCCTTTTTGCGCGAGGGTAAGGGCTGTTTTAATTGCCTCTTTTCTGTCGGTGATGGAAAGCGTTTTTCTGAAATCAGAAGGGCTGACGCCTTTTTTCATTTCCTCAATAATATCCTCCGGCTTTTCATCCCTTGGATTATCGGATGTAAAAATGACATGCTGACTGTGCTTACACGCGATATCAGCCATCACAGGTCTTTTTTCTTTATCTCTGTGCCCACCACAACCAACAACAGTGATTACCTTTTCATTAGAGGTTCGTATTTCTTCAATCGTTTTCAATACATTCAGCAGTGCATCAGGTGTATGTGCGTAGTCAACAATAGCAATGACTTCACTTTTCAATGGTACCCGTTCAAACCTTCCTGATACTGGCGAAATGGAAGACAAAACGGTAAGCAGCCCCTCCGGTTCCTCTCCAAGCAATACACCTACACCATAGGCAGCCAGCAGATTATATGCATTAAACTCCCCTACCAGGTTAAACCATGCTTTATGATTGTCAATTTCGAGTTCCAGACCATCCAGCGTATCAGAAACCACCTTTGCTTTGAAATCAGCCATTGAGCGGATGCCAAACGTAAGCTTCTTCGCCCTGGTATTCTGGAGCATCACATCGCCCCGTTTATCATCTGTATTTACAAGCGCAAATGCATCCGGTGACAGGTTATCAAACAGCTTCTTTTTCGCTGCTATATACGCGTCGAATGTTTTATGATAGTCGAGATGGTCATGGGTTATATTGGTAAAAACCGCCATATGCACATCCATCCCCGCGATACGATCCTGATCTATGGCGTGTGAACTTGCTTCCATAAAACAGTATCCACAACCCATATCCACCATTTTCTTAAGCATCTGATTGATCTGTATGGCGTCACCTGTAGTATGTGTTGACGGAAGTATGGTTTCGTTGATCCGGTTATCGATGGTGGACAACATTCCGGCGTTGTACCCCAGTTTTCTGAACAGTTTGAAAAGCAGCGTCACCATAGTCGTTTTACCATTGGTGCCGGTTACACATATTACTTTCAGTTTTTTGGATGGTTGTCCGTAAAAGTTCGATGCGATAACACCCAGGGCTTCGGCGCTGTTTTTAACCTGACAAACGGTAATTTCCTTCGATGAAGTGATATATTCTTCACATATCACGGCTACTGCGCCATTTTCTACAGCCTGATCGATGTAATTATGACCATCTACCTGTGTTCCCCTTACAGCTACAAATACATCCCCCTCCTTCACGTTGCGTGAATCGAACTGAATACCCTGAACAGGGATATTCATATCTCCGGATGTGGCATGTAACGACACTTTGTATAATATGTCTTTTAAAACGATCATTAACCCAGCTTTAACGTAATCGAACTTCCTTTCTGTGCTTTCATACCAGGTACCTGTGATTGCTGAACGATCCTTCCTCTTCCCTCATAATCCACTCTCAAACCCATGTTTTCGAGTAAATAAATAGCATCCCGGAGTGTCATACCTGTTACATCAGGTACCACCCCGGGCGCTATTTTATCGGTCGTCCATAACACAGCAATATCTTTTCTCTGAGCCCGCACCCACTCATCACTGGTCTTGGATGAGAATGGTATGGAGAGCTCTGTACAAATTCTTGACAGATCTTCATTATTCCCTGCCCGGATAACCGGAAAAACGCCGGGATGAAGATTTTTCTGAGCTACAAACGGTTTATGCAGCTTTATGTCCTGTGCATATATTTTATCAGCAATTTCCTTAAACACCGGGGCTGCTACATCAGCGCCATACTGACGATAGCCTTTGGGTTGATCAATAACGACAATACAGCTGTATCTTGGATTGTCGGCAGGAAAATACCCGGCAAACGATGTGTAGTAGTTTCGCGTATACTTTCCATCCTTGATCTTTTGGGCTGTACCGGTTTTTCCGGCAATTTTATAATAACTGTTGCGAATGTTGCTCGCCGTTCCATGGTCGACGACACCTTCCAGCAATAGTTTTAATTTAGCCAGCGTTTTATCCGAACAGATCTTCCTTTTAATGACCGAACTGTTGTAACTGTCGAGCACCTTATCCGCCTGTCGCACTTCCTTTACAATTATCGGACGAATAAATTTTCCGTCATTCGCGATAGCGTTGTAAAGCGCGAGTACCTGCAGTGGGGTGACTTCCAGTTCGTATCCAATGGACATCCAGGGCAACGAAATACCACTCCATGAAGGATCCGACGGGTTTTTGATCTTTGGAATCCCTTCTCCCACCATCTGAAAACCAAGCGGTTGCCCCAGTCCCATATCGTTCACATACTGGATAAATCGTTGTGGCTCGCTGCCAAACCGGTCGTTTATCATTCTGGATATACCGATATTGGACGAATATTCGAATGCCTGTTTTACCGTGATCTTTCCATATCCTCCCGGTTTATGATCGCGCATGGACTGGTTATAAAACTTATATTCACCATTACCTGTGTCGATCGTGTCGGTAAGTTTCAGGTCGCTGTCTTCAAGCAGGGCGATCATGGATACCAGTTTGAATGTAGAACCCGGCTCTGTAAGCCCCTGAACAGCGTAGTTGTAAACTTCTCTGTAGTCTCCTTTGCTTTTATTGCGTTTGAGGTTTGATATTGCCTTTATTTCGCCTGTGTTTACTTCCATCACCACAGCACAGCCATATTCTGCTTCCAGCTCCTGCAGTGTGCTCAACAAGGCCGATTCAGTAACATCCTGCAGGTTAATATCGATGGTCGTTTCAATGTCGTTGCCTTCGACAGGTCGTACTTCTGATCCGTCATACAAGGGTCTCCATTTTCCTCCGGCAATTTTCTGGAACAGTGCCCGGCCATCTTCTCCGGCAAGGGCATGATTAAAACTGTATTCAAGGCCGGCTCCGTTATCGTTGGCATTGATAAACCCAAT
>JBNKDZ010000029.1:0-3984 GCA_050288525.1 Cyclobacteriaceae bacterium | reverse complement strand
AAGACTGCAATTATTATAGGGGCTAGTTCGGGTATAGGTAAAGCGATATGCGAACAGTATTCCAAATCTGACTGGCGCATACTGGCCTGTGGCCGTCGTATATCTTTATTAGAAGAAATTCAACAAAGTAACCCATCCATTTACCCTTATCAGCTTGATATACGCGAACCGGAAGAGGTCAAATCCTTTTTCAACACTGCATTCCTTGATTTTCCTTCAATAGACCTTGTTATCATCAATTCAGGAGTCGGCTATAAGCATCCCGGATATGATGATTTTAAAAATGTTATTGACACCAACGTACATGGTTTTGCCGTTTGCGCTTTTTATGCATTGGAACATTTAACCAAACAAGGTTACGGACACATTGCAGGCATCTCTTCCGTAGGTGGTGTTCGCGGATTACGGGTAGGATCTGTATATTCGGCTTCCAAATCTTTTGATAGCATCCTTCTTGAAGGCTTTAGGCATCATTGTGTCAAAAACCACTTAAACATCCGCATCACAGACATTCGGCCTGGTTTTATCCGGACAGATTTTATAAAAGAACGACCAAATGCGCTATGGGCAATATCACCGGAAAAGGCATCTCAAAAAATATTCAGAGCCATTAAAAAGCATAAAGCCACAGCCTATATTCCGGGAAGATGGCGATTCATAGCTTTTCTGATGCGCATATTGCCTTCATGGCTTTACTACAAAATATAAATTTCAGAATTTGTTATTGGGAGATTTTTTGAATTATTTAGATAAATAAAACATCTTGAACAATTTCTGGTTAATAGAATTGTTTAAGGTTTTTTACTAATAACCATCGCACCAACATATAGGAATCAATAATATTTCCGAAAGGAAAATTAATATACTACCTCTAACACAATACGTATATGTTGGAATATCTCGTACATTTTAGTATTAAGAATAAACTGATGGTCTTGTTATTCACCTTTACGGTGATGGGATTTGGCATTTATTCACTACTTAATATCCCCATCGGAGCAGTTCCCGATATCACAAACAACCAGGTCCAGGTTATTACCACATCCCGGAATTTATCCACTCAGGATGTCGAACAGTTTATCACCTACCCTGTCGAACTTGAAATGGCAAATATCCCTGGTGTCAAGGAAATTCGTTCTGTCTCAAAATTCGGGCTTTCGGTCGTGACCATCGTATTCAACGATGACATGGGCACCTATCTGCCACGTCAGCTGATCGCGGAAAAGATCAAAAGCGCCTCGGAAAAAATTCCCGATGGATTTGGCGCTCCTGAAATGGGACCTGTCACCACGGGTCTTGGAGAGATCTATCAGTATGTATTGGATGTGGATCCTGAATACAAGGACAAATACAGTATTATGGATATCCGCACCATTCAGGACTGGATCGTAAAAAGACAATTATCGGGGATTCCCGGTGTGGTTGAGGTCAATACATGGGGAGGATATCTCAAACAATATGAAGTATATGTAAATCCGGAAATGCTTCGCAGCATGAACATCCCGGTAACCCAGATCTACACTGCCCTTGAAAAAAACAACAGTATAGCAGGAGGAGGATACATCGAAAAAGAAAATGAAAGCTATTTCATACGTGGTGAAGGGCTTATCAATAAAATAGACGACATTAGTAATATTGTTATTACCAACAGAAACGGAATCCCTGTGTATGTAAAGGACGTTGCTGATGTACGTTTCGGACATGCCACAAGATTTGGTGCTATCACAGGAAACGGTGAAGGAGAAAAAGTCCTGGGTCAGGTCATGATGCTTAAGGATGCCAACTCAAAAGCTGTTATAGAAAGTGTAAAAGAACGGGTAAAAGAGATTGAGAAAACCTTACCTGAAGGAATCCATATAAATGCTTTTCTTGAACGCAGCGAATTGATAGGTAAAACGACGCTGACCGTTATAGAAAATCTGGTGCTCGGTTGTATCATTGTCATCTTTGTTGTGGTGTTATTACTTGGCAATTTACGTTCAGGCATGGTTGTGGCATCTGTCATTCCATTAAGCCTTCTTTTTGCCTTATCGCTGATGTACGTGTTCGGAGTTGACGCAAACCTGATGAGCCTTGGTGCTATCGACTTTGGGATCATCATCGACGGTGCTGTAATTATTGTTGAGTACATCGCCTATCAGATTACTTCCAGAAAAACGGAGCTTCTCGGACTTGAGAAAGAAGCAAGACAGGAATTGACAGACAAGATTTCGTATGAAAGCACAACCAAAATGATGCAATCAGCCATATTTGGTCAATTGATCATCATCATTGTATTTATCCCCATCCTGTCACTTACAAACGTAGAAGGCAAGATGTTCAAACCTATGGCCCTGACCTTCTGTTTTGCACTGATCGGCGCTATGATCTTTTGTTTTACCTACCTGCCCGTTATAGCATCGATGTTTCTAAAACCGGCTACGCATACAAAACCAAACATCTCTGACAAGTTCATGAACCTGCTGCAAAAAATGTATGCCCCTTCCATAACCTGGGCGCTGAATCATAAAAAACATGTCATTGTTCTTGCAATTGCATTACTCATTGGCACCGCAGGTATATTTTCCACAATGGGTGGTGAATTTGTACCCACACTGGATGAGGGTGATTTTGTGATCCAGCCGGTATTAAAGACAGGCACATCGCTGAGCAGAACCGTAGAACTGACAACCCGTATGGAAAAAATACTCCTGAAATTTCCTGAGGTTGATCAGGTTGTAAGTCGCATAGGGGCAGCTGAGGTTCCTACAGACCCAATGTCAATGGAGGAAAGTGACATAATCATAAAGTTGAAGCCAAGGAAAGAATGGATCTCAGCAGCAAGTAAGGATGAGCTTGCGGATGCGTTTAAAGAGGCTCTGTCAGAAATTCCCGGGATCGACTACGAGTTTACACAGCCTATAGAAATGCGATTTAATGAGCTCATAACCGGTGTCCGGGCAGATCTTGCGATCAAGGTCTTCGGCGAAGACCTTGATATTCTTTACAACAAAGCGATTGAAATTGAAAAACTTATCGCTAATGTTGAAGGAGCTTCAGATATCACGATTGAGAAAGTTGCCGGCTTACCTCAATTAAGCATCAAATACGATCGTAGCAGAATTGCCAAATACGGATTGAACATCGAAGATGTAAATCATATCGTATCAATGGCTTTTGCCGGCATGACAGCAGGAAATGTCTTTGAAGGCGAAAAACGGTTTGACCTTGTCATACGGTTTGATGACAGCTTCCGTAAGAACATAAAAAATCTGGAAAACACATATATCTCTCTTCCGAATGGCAGTCAGGTACCCCTGCGAGAGCTGGCCTACATATCTGAGATCAAAGGACCTGCAAAAATTTCACGGGATGCGACCAAGCGCCGTATTGTGGTAGGTGTGAATGTCCGGAACCGTGATCTGGAATCGGTAGTGAAAGATGTTCAGAGTATTATTGATCAACATCTGCAGCTTCCGACAGGATACACCATTTCATACGGAGGTCAATTTGAAAACCTGCGCAATGCACGTAACCGGCTTATGATAGCCGTACCCATTGCCCTGGTCCTGATATTCATTATGCTGCACTTTGCCTTTAAATCCATAAAAGACGCTTTCATGGTATATACCGCTATCCCTTTGTCATCTGTAGGAGGTATTCTATTGCTATGGCTACGCGATCTTCCTTTTAGCATCTCAGCAGGTGTCGGTTTTATCGCCCTGTTTGGAATTGCGGTATTAAATGGTATTGTTTTGATTGAACATTTTAAGGAACTTAAATCCAAAGGTATATCAAATATGCGTGAATTGATCATTCTTGGCACCCGCCAGCGATTACGTCCGGTTTTACTTACTGCCTCTGCTGCCGCTCTCGGATTTCTGCCCATGGCGATCTCTACTTCCGCAGGAGCTGAAGTGCAACGCCCACTGGCCACTGTAGTGATAGGCGGGCTTGTAACAGCAACATTATTGACCCTGATCGTATTGCCGGTACTATTCTGCC
>JBNKDZ010000028.1:0-6290 GCA_050288525.1 Cyclobacteriaceae bacterium | reverse complement strand
GTAGGATTGAATATTTTGCTTTATGCCCGTGATGAGGACAATATTTCTGATCTGATCTTTAAAAAACTGGGTATCGAACCTCCAAAAGAAGGAGAAGCAGGAACGAACTAATCTCCTGATAATAAATAAAAAAATAATCCAAACCTCTGTATTTTTATGCAGAGGTTTTTTAATTTATATCAATAAACAAAACACTGGTTGTTTTTAAAATTGATATATCATGATATTTCCTCCATTCCTGCGCAAAGGTGACAAGGTAGCTGTCGTCGCCACTGCAAAAAAAGCCGATCAAAACAATCTCCGAAATGGCATCGAAACTATAAAAAGCTGGGGGCTTTCCGTCGTGGAAGGAAACTGCCTCTATACGCCCGATTGCTTTTTCGCAGGAAGTGATCAGCACCGGCTCCACGACATACAGGTTATGATTGATGATCCGGATATCAAAGCAATATTTATTGCCAGAGGCGGATACGGCACCTCCAGGATTCTCGATCAGATCGATTTCAGGAATATGGTGAAGTATCCGAAATGGGTCTGTGGATTCAGCGATGTTACGGTTTTGCAACTACACCTGTTTAACCTCAACTTCTCCAGTATGCATTGCCCGATGCCCGCCTTTTTTCACGTCGTTGATGAAGACTCAATAAACAGGATGCACGACGTGTTGTTTGGAAAAAACATACCGATCAATACAAAATCTCATAAACTAAATACCTCTGGTAATGCCATGGGTCGAATTATCGGAGGAAATTTATCCATGATCTGTCATACATTAGGAACAAAAACCGAGATCGAGACAGATGGAAGGATATTGTTTCTGGAAGAAGTAGGTGAGTCACTCTACAAAATCGACAGGATGATGGTCCAGCTTAAACGAAGTGGAAAGCTTAAAGGCATCAAAGGTCTTATCGTCGGTCAGTTTTCTGAAATTGATCCTACGGATGATGCTTTTGGAAAAGATGTTAATGAGATCATTCATGACCATATCGAACCAGGAAAATATCCGGTTGCGTACGACTTTCCGATTGGCCATACAAACCTGAATTATACCATCCCCATAGGCGCTAAAGCAGAACTTGTTGTAAAAGAAAATGTGGACGTTATGCTGATCTATCAAACAGAATAGCCAGTTATCATGTTCTAATCGATATCGCGGATCTGGCTGCAAACATGATGGGCAAAACCGGATCCGGCTTCTTCATAAAGATTAAAAACCGAATGCACCTGAAGGTTTTCAAGATCTTTTATCTCATCTTCAAAATGTGCAATAGCGGCAATACGTCCATAAAAGTGGCAGCTTTGTAGTCTGGAAGCTGCATATTTATTGGCCGAATGGTTCGGGATCGCAAGCATGACCAATGAAATATTCCCTGGTTTTAGCTTTTCCCAAAAGCCGGAGTCTGTAACGTCTCCTAAAATTACATTTCTCCCTTCATGCTGTTGCTGTTGTACCACTTCATAGTTTGCATCCAACCCCAGAATCTTGCTTCCGTATTTTTCCACAAGATAATCATAAGCTCCTGTTCCGATCGTGCCCATCCCGAAAATCAGAATTCTTGCGTGATCCGTTTTGATCTCCTGATCATCCTTAAGACGCTGCTTCCGCTCGAAAACCGATAAAAATGATTCGAATTTTGAATAATAGATGTGGTTATTCAGATAGGAAGACAGAATAAATGAAAAAGATATCGTAAGTGCGAAAACCAACAGCCAGTCGTTGCTAAGCCAGCCCTGAACCGCTGCAATGCTGCTGACAATCAGCCCGAATTCCGAATAGTTTGATAAGTTCAGTGATGTAATGAAAGAAGTCCTTGATCGCAATCTGAACCATGTTAACACCCAGAAATACATGAACGTTTTCAATGGGATAAGGAAAGTAAATATCAACGCAGCACCTGCCATCCACCAGTGCGGATCACCTGTCAGTCCGATGCTGAGAAAAAACGCAATCAGGAAAAAATCCTTGAATCCCAACAGTGTCTTGGACAATTCTTCTGACCGTGGATGATTAGCTATAATTACACCTGTAATGAGCGCTCCCAGATCAGGTTTCAAACCCACCAGATCAAATATTTCCGCACCAAGCAACGCTAGCAGAAAACCATAAAGGATCAATATCTCTCCATGACCTGATTTCTTCATCAGCCATATCAGAAAAGGCCTTAAAAAGGGAAATCCGAGCAGCAACAATGCCCAGGGTGATGGCATCTGTCCTTTGGTTGAGGAAATGAACAAAACAGCCAAAAGGTCCTGTATGATCAGGATCCCGATTGCCGTTTTTGCCTGAAGACTTTTCATATCACCTTTCTCCTCGAGTACCTTCACCGCGAAAACCGTACTTGAAAAACTCAATGCAAAAGATAATAATACCGCAATACCAAAATCGATCTCCTCAAAAAAAGGAAATCCTGCAACGTGAAGTAATAGCAATATCAGCCCGAATACTATAACGATAATGGACATATGGATACTACCTCCCATCCAGATATGTTTCCGGAAAATACTTCGCAGATCAAGCTTCAATCCAATTGTAAACAACAATAAAAGGATACCAACATCGGAAGCGTTTTGGATCATTTCATTGCTTTCAACTCCAAGAAAATTAAGGATAAATCCGGCAGCAATAAATCCTACCAAAGGTGGCAATCCAACCATTCTTACCAAAAAACCAAAAACGAATGCAATTAAAATTGAAATAATCCCCATAACATGCTGAATGTTTTAATTGAATGGCTCATCTGTCTACACGAATGCTCATCCTGTACGTGTCTGAAGCAGAGAAAACACCCGTTTAGGCAAAAGGTTTTAATAAATACAAGAAATCAGATACTACAAAGTTAATAATTACCTGATTTCATTTAATATCATTTTCAATACATTTATGTTGAACCAGTGATTTGCGTAGATGCAAAATAGGGCGAAAAACAAAACAGTAAACATTACCATAATCCCGATATTCATTCCAAAAAGTTTATTCCCTTTTTTCGTTAGATTCCGGGTCATATACTTTACTTTATCATCCAGAAACGCAATCAAAGGATAAAAAATCACAACAAGGAATATCATTCCATACGCTGTAAATTTTAACGGACTTGTTATTCCACGGTATTTCAGAAAAACCTCCATAAGGTATTCAACAATAAAATTAACTGTTAAGATGGTAACAGCCACAATACCCATGTTGACTAATTTTCTCATAATAATTTCGTTGTTGAAAATTAAAAAATCTCCATTATTTCAATTCGGCCAGGATTGTTTTTCCACCTTTTGATTTATCCCCTAAATTCACTTTAATATTCGCATTTACCGGAACAAACACATCTACTCTGGACCCGAATTTGATAAAACCCATTTCTTCTCCCTGTGTCACTTCATCTCCAACCTTCGCATAGCATCGTATCCTTCTGGCAGCAACGCCGGCAATCTGGCGCATTACGATTTTCAGTCTTGACGGTAATTCGTACATCAGCGTGGTACGTTCATTTTCTACACTTGACTTCGGATGCCAGGCTACCAGGTATTTTCCCGGATGATATTTAAAATATTTAACAATACCACTGACAGGATTCCTGTTAACATGAACATTGACAGGTGACATAAAGATCGAGATCTGGATTCTGTCTTCATTTAAACATTCAGGTTCAAATACTTTTTCAATTACAACAATTTTGCCATCTGCAGGTGCCAGAATATGTGAAGGATTCTCTGATACCCTTACATAAGGGTCTCTGAAAAACTGTAGTACCATCAGAAAAAGTATCAGACTTGCAGCTCCTGTGAAATAATTAACTGTTGATGAAAAAGAGAAAAAATAAAACCCTGCAAGATTTATGATCGCTAAAACACTAAAAACAAAAATTAAAATAGTCTTTCCTTCCCTGTGTATTTTCATAATTAAAAATTAAAATCCTCCTCTGTAACTGTATGCTCTAGCAACTTTATCAATGGCAACAATATAGGCAGCAATTCGCATTGATACATTATATTTTAACGAAGTTTCATAAACCCGGTCAAAAGAGCTTTTCATGATCCTGTCCGACCGGCGGTTAACCCTTTCCTTCGTCCATTTGTAACCAAGCCTGTTTTGTACCCATTCAAAATACGATACGGTTACCCCTCCTGCATTTGCCAGGATATCCGGTATTACCATAATTCCTTTTTCCTGAATTATATCATCCGCTTTCGCTGAAGTAGGCCCGTTAGCCCCTTCAACTATAAGTTTGGCTTTAATGTTATCAGCATTGTACATTGTAATGACATCCTCTGTAGCTGCAGGTACCAATACGTCTACCTCCAGAGTTAAAAGGTCGGCATTATCGATTTTTTCCGCTCCCTTAAATCCGTCAAGATTATGATTGTTGTCTAATCTGTAATTGATGGCATCTTTTAAATTGATCCCTTTCTTATTGTAGTAGGCTCCTGAAATATCGCTTATCGCAACTATTTTTGCTCCTCGTTCTTCCATGAGCAAGGCAGCATGCGATCCTACATTCCCGAATCCCTGAACTGCTACTGTACAATTGTATGGGTTGATATTTAATTTTGCCAAAGCAGACAAAGCGGTAACCATTACTCCACGGCCTGTAGCTTCCAGTCGGCCTTCAGAACCTCCCAATACGGCAGGTTTGCCGGTTACGACTCCGTTTACCGTCATGCCACTGTTTCTGGAAAACTGGTCCATCATCCAGGCCATTTCTCGTTGTCCGGTGCCCATATCAGGAGCAGGAATATCGGTATCAGGTCCGAATACATCATACATGGCGGTGGTATACGCTCTGGTTAGTCTTTCAATCTCTCCGGAAGACATCTCTCTCGGATTGCAACAAATCCCCCCTTTTGCACCACCAAAAGGAATGTCGACAATAGAACACTTCCAGGTCATCCAGGCTGCAAGCGCTTTCACTTCGTCAATATTCACATTCGGATCAACCCGAACGCCACCTTTTGAGGGACCCAAAACATTATTATGGATTACCCTGTACCCTTCAAAAACCCTGATTGTTCCATCATCCATAGTGATGGGCAGACTTACAATTACTTGTTTGTCAGGTGACTTTAAAACATTGTACACTTCTTCACTGAGCCCTAAGTGTTTAGCTGCTACGCTAAATCTGGACATCATGGATTCAAAAGGATTTTCTCTATCCTTTATCGGGGCAGGTTCTTTATATCCCATATCAGTATGTTAAATGACCCTTATTAATATGCCCCTAAATTATAAAATTTTTAGAAGTAGTCAGAGAGAAGCATAAATAATAACAGATATTTTTATAAGGGTATCTCTTCCTTCAGGATAATAGTACGCTCAACAGGATTGAAAGGACTATCCACCAACTGATCGTTTTCATCAAGAAGTTCCAGTTTAAAGGTGTTTTCTCCTAAAGGTAATCCCTCCACAAAATACGGCACCCATTCTGTAAGCAAGAATTCCTGTCCGTTAATCGTTGCTCTGACTTTATAACCTTCCTGAGACAGATCCGCATTCACCAGATAGAAATCAAGCATGATCTTTTTTGTATCTGCCCCTTCATAGGTTCCTTTCGGACGGCTGTAAAACATATGCGGGCTGGTAAGATCTATATTTTCAGGTTGAGCGTCTCCAACAGTAAATTGCCTCAGAACAAAGGCTTGTGGCTGCTTGATGCTCTCATGATACGATCTTGATAGGAACGAAAGCGCCACATAATGACCTCTCTCCAGTTCTTTTTTGAATTCAGCTTCATAATGGGCAGTATAAGGTTCATTATTCAGAATAAGATGTATATGTTGCCCTTGGGACGAGTTGGCACACATTTTTATTTCAGCATCCTCTGTCTGGGCTGCAAGCTGATAGTTTGTTACATTATATGAAAACGGTACCTCTCCTGCTGAAAGTTCAGCATCTTCCTCAGGAGAGTTGAGTGCTAAAATGGCATCTTCAAAAGTCGGAGAACTTTTTACAGGTGTCAGCAACAAAGGTTTTTCCTCTGTTTGTTGTGTCGCGTTTTCTTGATTGTCATTTCCATTTGTGTTTTTCCCAGCAGGACCACAATTTTGCATTAGTATTGAAATGAACAGGACGGTAATGATGGATTGGAATATTTTCATGGTCTTTGATTTTTATAAATAATAGAATTTTAAAGGTATTAAAAATGAAATTTATTTTTTAATTTGAAAGATTATTTATTGAACATAGAGCATAATACCTGTTTTATTGCCACAACCTTCCGGAAAGTGAGTTTCTATCTGTATAACTTGAATACTAGCATCAGGTTTTGATTAAACGTATAGGATATTTTATTTTTTTAAAG
>JBNKDZ010000027.1:0-6756 GCA_050288525.1 Cyclobacteriaceae bacterium | reverse complement strand
CATAATGATCGGTATTACCATCTTTCAATCAACATTTTTACTTAAAGTGATATTATTATGATGTTCAGAATCCTGATTCCCTGTATTTTATTTATTGGAGTTAATTTTGCCAATGCTCAAAACAGTCCCAGACTGAAATTTGAAGAAGAAACGTTTGATTTCGGTAAAATAAAGGAAGAAGACGGGCCGGTGGAGCATAAATTTGTTTTTACAAACACAGGCAATGTACCACTAACGATAGCAGGCGTAAGGTCTTCATGCGGGTGTACCACGCCTTCATGGACAAAAGAACCTGTGTTGCCCGGTAAAAAAGGATTTATTATTGCAAAATATAATCCACGTAACAGACCAGGATCATTCCGTAAATCACTTACGATAACCTCAAACGCCGAACCGCAGACGAAAGCAATCTATATTTCCGGGATGGTAGAGCCAAAACAAAAAACACCTGCCGATGAGTATCAGCATAAGATCGGAGATCTCAGGTTGCGGTATCTGTCATTGAATATGGGAAAAATCACAACAGAAAAGCCTTTCTCGAGGTCTTTTGATATTTACAACGATGGAGATAAGGACATTTCATTCACAGACCAGATGGAATTGCCGGAACATATTAAGATAAGTGTACAACCTACGGTGCTGGCACCAAAAAGCGTAGGGAAAATTATTGTCACCTATGATGCTAAGGCCCGGAATGATTTTGGCTTTCTGACAGATCCGGTAATGATAAAAACCACGGAAGATAAAGACGCCGAAAAACGGTTAAGGGTTGTCGCAACCATTGAAGAATATTTTCCTCCTATGACACCGGAACAACTGAAAAATGCACCGAAACTTAAATTCAGCAGCAATCTCCACGATTTCGGGAATATCCAGAAAGGACAACAACTCTCCACAGAGTTCTCCTTTACAAATACCGGAAAGGAAAAACTGAATATCAGAAAGATAAAAACCAATTGCGATTGTGTGGTAACCGATTTGGATAAGGATTCCTATAAATCAGGAGCTTCCGGAACCATTAAAGTGACGTTTAACTCAACAAACCGCAGAGGGAATCAGCAGAAATCCATAATCATTTTCTCAAATGACCCAAGCGCTCCCACACAGCGGCTTATCATTAAAGCGAAAATTAACGAATAAAAGAAACTGAAAGGGTGGTCGAAAGGCCATCCTTTTTTAATACAAGCCTCCCGCGTCTATCTCGATGCAAGTAGTAACATTCCAAAACCCAGTATCGATAACCAGTATTTATAGGGTTCAAGAAAATAAACGGAAATAATATCCATTTCCAGTAAAACAGATATCAAGACCAATACAATAGCCACAAACTTCAATAAAAACCTGTTTCTTCTGCTCATATCTAAAGTGTTTTGCTTCAAACAAAAATACAAGATATGAAAATATAGTTAAAAGTGTGAAAGTTAAAAGTGTGAAAGTGGGAAGTGATGTGGAGGTCTGTGGCTTAAGGCAATGGTGTAGCACAAAACTCAACTTTAGCAATAGGAGATGTTCAAGGCCTAGGAAAATAAAAATCCTGTAATCCTTTAATCCGGAAAATCCTGCTCATATTTTCAAAATTTCTGATTTCTGTCAGCTATTTATTGCGAATTTACCCCTATTTTCGCGGTGATTTTTAAAAGAAATAACCCTTGTCAGAAATAGGCAACGACATATTTAAAGCAAAACAACTACTTGATCAGTCCGGATTGGTGGCTATTCCCACAGAAACAGTATACGGATTGGCCGGGAATTGTTTCAATCCGGAAACTGTAGCCCGTATCTTCGAAGTAAAAAAAAGGCCTTCATTTGATCCCCTGATCGTTCATGCCGTACATCTTGATCAGATACATGAATTTGTGGATCATATACCTGAAAAAGCAGCTTTGCTCGCCAGACATTTCTGGCCGGGTCCGCTTACGCTCATTTTAAAAAAGAAGGAAATAATACCGGATATTGTTACTTCCGGGCTTGATACGGTAGCTGTACGGATACCAAGACATCCACTGACCCTCGGTTTACTGGAAATACTGGATTATCCGCTGGCGGCTCCAAGCGCTAACCCGTTCGGATATGTCAGCCCGACTACAGCCATGCATGTTGAACACCAATTGGGCAAAGATCTTTCATATATCCTGGATGGTGGACCGTGTAAGGTAGGGGTAGAATCAACAATCATTGGCTTTGAAAATGAAACGCCGGTGATCTACCGATTGGGAGGAGCAAGCGTGGAAGATATTGAGGAGGTGGCAGGCAAAGTGCAGATAAAACCACATTCTACTTCAAACCCGGTAGGACCAGGCATGCTGGAAAGCCATTATGCTCCGATGACACCGGTTGTACTTGGTACACCAGGTGATATTTTATCCATGTACCCGGATGAGAATGTCGGGATCCTGGCATTTGACAAATACGCAGAGGGGATAAATCAGGAGCACCAGTATGTGTTATCCGAAAAAAGAGATTTAAATGAAGCAGCAACCAGGCTTTTTACTGGACTTCGGCATTTGGATCAGTTACATTTGCAACGCATAATTGCCGAACCGGTTCCGGATATCGGATTGGGCAGGGCAATTAACGATCGTCTGCAACGTGCAGCAACAAGAAATTGAGATTTAAGTTTTTCAAACAAAATAAATATTATGAAAACAGTTGATAGTTATAATTTCTCAGGAAAAAGAGCCCTGATCAGGGTAGACTTCAATGTTCCGTTAAATGATAAATTCGAGATCACAGATGATACAAGGCTGAAAGCTGCTCTGCCTACCATTAAAAAGATACTTGGTGATGGTGGTTCAGTTGTACTGATGTCACATTTAGGTCGTCCGAAAGAAGGTCCGGAAGAAAAATTCTCTCTGAAACATGTCGTAGGATATTTAACCGACAAACTGGGTGTTGATGTACAGTTTGCCAACGACTGCATAGGAGCAGAAGCTGAAGCAAAATCAGCTGCTTTGAAACCAGGTGAAGTGCTGGTACTTGAAAACCTTCGTTTCTATAAAGAAGAAACAAAAGGAGATGTTGAATTCTCGAAAAAACTGGCGAAGCATGGAGATGTGTGGGTGAACGATGCATTCGGAACAGCACACAGAGCACACGCCTCTACGGCCATTGTAGGTCAGTTTATGGATGATAAAATTTGCGGATATGTGATCCAGGCAGAGCTTGACAATGCTGAAAAAGTATTGAAAAGCGGTGAAAAACCGCTTACTGCTATCATGGGCGGTGCGAAGATTAGTGATAAAATCCTTATTATCGAAAACCTGCTCGAACGCGTTGACAACCTGCTCATCGGTGGTGGTATGGCTTATACCTTCTTCAAAGCACAGGGAGGAAGCATCGGATCTTCGCTTTGTGAAGAAGACAAGCTTGACCTCGCCAAATCATTGATCCAAAAAGCAAAAGATAAAGGAGTGAACCTGTTGTTGCCGGTAGATTCCAAAACAGCAGATGCCTTTAAAAACGATGCTGACAGCAAAATTGAAGATAATATGAGCATCAGTGATGGTTATATGGGCCTCGATATCGGACCAAAAGCCATCGAACAGTTTAAAGATGTTATCCAAAAATCAAAAACCATCCTCTGGAATGGACCAATGGGTGTTTTTGAAATGCCGAATTTTGCCGAAGGAACCAAACAGGTTGCTGCTGCCGTTGTAGCTGCTACACAATCAGGCGGTTTCTCCCTGATCGGTGGTGGAGACTCTGCTGCTGCTGTTAATACATTGGGATATGGCGATAAAGTATCCTATGTGTCTACAGGAGGAGGAGCACTTCTTGAATATATGGAAGGAAAAGTGCTTCCGGGTGTAAAAGCACTGGAAGACTAATTTTATAATTTTCACAAAAAAAGCGCCTCGTACAATATTGTTGTTGTTAAGGTGCTTTTTTTATCTTTGATATCAGATTCGTAAATATAATTGTTTAATGCCATATATAAATAGTTACCATTTATGATCTTTGACGATTATTTTTTTAACTATAAAACCTTTTTTTGGTCCTTTTTTAGACTTTTTGTTTTTTAAAGCATCTATTATCGATTCTCCAATGCCGTGGTTCGTGTCCTCACGAAACACCACTTCGCACTACCCAACAATAGAATCATACTACATTGCTTCCGAGTTAAAAACCTATGGAAGCACCTGAAGACTGATCCTGGCAGGGTCTTATGGGATCAATCGGTATTTCTGGGGATATAGAAATTTTAGCAAATCTAAAAAAGGAAGAAATCCAGGGTCGTGCGACATAGAATAATAAAAAAAACGCTGCCCATTGCGCTGTGCTCTTTGCCTTCCATTAATTTTTCCACACAGTCAGATTTACAGACTGATCCAATACAATCTTTCATAAGTATTTGTTTAATTTGCACCTCATTTGATCCGTCAGTCTAATGAAATATTTCTGGCGGGTATTGTAAATGGAATTTTAACTAAAGTAAAATGAGTAAAGAAATAGAGGCCGGACTGGCATTTGAGCTTAAGGAAAAAGTTGTGAAAGAAAAGACGGCGGCGATGATCGGCTCCGGTTTGCTGGAAGTTTATAGTACACCGTCTATGATCGCGTTAATGGAAAATACCGCCTTTCAGTGTGTGCAATCACATCTGAATGAAGGAGATACCACTGTGGGAAGCGAAGTGAACATCCGGCATTTGAAACCAACAGCCCTTAATAAAGAGGTGTCAGCCAAAGCTACAGTCACAGAAGTTGATGGACGTAAACTGGTATTCAGCGTCGAAGCATTCGATGAAGATGGAAAAATTGGCGCGGGTACCCATACCAGATATATTGTGAACAATGAGCGTTTTATGCAAAAAATCTAAAGTTGCAATACGAATCTTTTTTGTAAATATCAAAGATTTAATCACAAAAGGATAGTTTGTATTCATGTGAAATTAAGCCTTTTATCGCATATTTTTGATCCTAAAAAAGCGATAGAGGGAAGAAAGGTTTATTACAAACTGTTTTGATGGAATTGAAATTTATTTATATTTGTATACGTACTAAACTTTTTGATTCTTTGGAATTCGAACACATAAAGCAAAAGATACATCAGTATCGGGAAGAAGGTAAAAAGGTTTTTACAAGTTCATCCTTTCAGACACACAGCATACCACTGTTGCATATTTTGAGCCGGATTGATCCGACAATACCCGTATATTTTCTGAATACAGGGTATCATTTCCCGGAAACGATCGAATTCCGTGACAGGGTGACGGAGATGCTGGGCCTGAACATGATCGACCTCAAGCCTGAAACACCAAAGAATATGCAGCTCGGGGAAGACGGGAAGTTGTTCTTCAACTCTGATCCGGATTATTGCTGTTATCTTAACAAAACACAACCCATGGAAAAAGTGCTTATGACACATGACATCTGGATCAACGGTGTCAGGGCAGATCAGACTGCAGCACGTAATGCCATGAAAACAGAACAACCTGCTCCTCATAACACCATCCGGTTCCATCCGATACTTGACTGGAGCAGCAAACAGATTTTTAATTACCGTATGAAATACAAACTGCCTGAGCATCCGCTGGAGGAAAAAGGCTATTTCAGCGTAGGCTGTGAACCCTGTACCCGAAGACTGGAACTGGAGATGGACGAGCGGGAAATGAGGTGGTACGGCCAGAAAAAAACAGAGTGTGGTTTACATACGGATTTGGTAGCAAAATAATATGAGAATACTGATCACCGGTGGAGCCGGTTATATCGGAACGGTTTTAACAAAGTTCCTTGTCGAATTACGGGAAGTTTCCAAAATCATCATTTACGATAACCTGGGCAGAAAAAACCACAATCTGTTTCTTGGTGAACGGCTTTTTAATGCAGAAAAAGTACAATTTGTACATGGCGATATCCTCGATAACAGGAAACTGAAACAAATTCTCAAGGATATTGATATTGTGTACCATCTAGCTGCACGTGTTTCAACACCCTTCGCCAATGTTGATGCCGATTTTCACGAACAGGTCAACCACTGGGGTACCTCCGAGGTCGTTTCAGCTGTGGAGGAAAGCGAGGTTAAAAAATTTGTGTATACAAGCAGCCTGTCTGTTTATGACAGTTCGGATGAGATCATAGATGAAAGCACCATCCCCAATCCACGGTCGTTTTACGGTATATCCAAATACAGGGGCGAGGAGCATGTGAAAAGGTTGATGAAAAAGCGGAATGCCATCATCCTGCGATGCGCCAATGTCTATGGGTACAGCAGGAGCATGCGCTTCGATGCGGTGATCAACAGGTTTATGTTCGACGCAAATTTCAGCAACAAGATCCAGATACACGGCAACGGAAAACAATTCCGATCATTTATACATGTTAATTTGCTTTCAAAGGTACTTATTGATATCCTGCTGAAAGAAGTCCCCTCCGGGATCTACAATGTTGTGGACAGGAACCTGCAAATCCTTGATATTGTGGATGTACTCAAAGATATCTATCCCGAACTCGAGTTTATTTTTATGAATCAGCATCTGCATCTCAGCCAGATGAAAGTAGAACCCTATTCAGAACTCCGGAATCACATTAATTACCAGAATCCGAGAACATTAAAAGACGAACTGCTCGATTTCAAAGGAAGATTTGCCTTCTAAAACTATTTTTTGCTTTTCCATTCTCTTTAAATTTCCCTCAAATATATACAAGGGTTTTGTTTCAAGGTATATTACATGCTTTAGTTAAAGTAAATTATTGGAATTTATTTTTAAAATATTGATTTATAACAATTTATGTATTTTATTGGAAATTAATTGAAAT
>JBNKDZ010000026.1:0-3102 GCA_050288525.1 Cyclobacteriaceae bacterium | reverse complement strand
GGGTCATTCTTAATGTCATCTTTTTTACATGACTGAGACATCAAAAAAAATATCATGAAAATTAACACTTTCATTGCACTCTAAATACTTTAAATAACTAAACAGCCAATTGAAATAATAAAAAAAGGTGCCCTACAAAGCACCTTTTTTCACACATTCTGATTATTATTCGAGACCTACATGATCGACATAGATTGTTCCGCTCCAGTCAGTATCCTGGAAGGATAGCTCACCGATTGAGGGAGGATCACCCACGTCAGATAATGCAATCTTGTAGTCAGTCCATTTTCCTTCTTTGATTTCAACCTGATAACTTCCTGAGGTTCCGGTCCCGTCTGTATTTGACTTAACATTAATCTGAATCATTTGTCCTTCCATTCCGGTACCTCCATAAATAGAAAATGAAAGATATGTCATGCCGGCTGTTGATAGTGGAGTATTTCCCCAGGTTGCAACCTGACAGGTCCCCCCCCATCCTCCTACATGTACACCTTTCATTGACATAGATCCTGCTCTCATGACTTCCTCACTTGCAAAATCAGTAGAGGCGCCACCCCAACCGCCACCTGAAGAAAATGGGGATTGTACAGCATCATCATACATTACCGAAACCAAATCAGGAAGTAGTCCCATCGGCTCATCAACAGTCAATCCGACTTCATCAATAAACATGGTTGTAGGCAGATCAGCATTATTATTTTTGATACGTAGTTCAACTATATCGCCAATCCCATCCAATTCTGATAAAGGCACAACAATCTGATTGTATTTATTACAAGCAAATCTTGGGGGACTATAGTCAGCACCATTACCTATTTGGACAAGAATATCAGCGGAATCGGATCCTGAAACGTTAATATAGAACACCAGATAATTGTATCCGTCAAATGGCGTTGGATTTGTATCGTGTGCATCATTTCCAAACTGAATCGCTCCATATTGATCGTTAAATACTACCTTAATCGCATAATCACCGTTTGCCGGATTATCTCCATTGGTAAATTCTTTTAAATCATGACCCCATCCGCCCCACTCTGACCAGATATCTTCAACACCATCTTTATAAATATAATAGTCTAAAACCGGGAAATCGCCTGTTGGAGGGAGTTTCAAAACAGCGCCTAATGGTGCTGAATAATCATGAATGCTCACATATTCAATAGCTCCCTGAGAAGCATCAACCGGAATAGCAAATACGATTTCCGTTTCACTTTGACTAATAAAATTACTGCTTTCTAATGCGCCTGATCCGGGAAGGATAAGTTCCGCTACCAAATCCAGATTCGTTCCGATAATCGTCAGATTATCGACTCCTGGTTTAGCTGGAGAAGGACTCACACCTGATGCGGCCGGCAACAAAACTGTTAATTCTTCAACAGTTACAACATCTATTGGAGAGGCCTGCTTAAGTGTCAATACACCTGATAGAGCAGGAACAGGTACCGCTACAACGATCTCAGATTCTGACTGACTCACAAAATCAGCTTTTA
Organism: Cyclobacteriaceae bacterium; assembly: GCA_050288525.1. Taxonomy (GTDB): domain Bacteria; phylum Bacteroidota; class Bacteroidia; order Cytophagales; family Cyclobacteriaceae; genus JBNKDZ01. The sequence continues at coordinate 1,612 of JBNKDZ010000026.1, read as the reverse complement.
ATACGGATACATCACCTCCGAAAACAATTTCTGTGATAAGATCAAGATTGTTACCGGCAATGGTAATATTACCTGTATGAGTAACGGCAGCCGGACTTACAGAAGTCACTTCCGGAAGAGGTATATTGAATTCATCCTCTGTCCCAAAGGACATTGGTTCTGTTCCGCCTGTATAAAAGATCAAATGACCGGTTTGGGCGGCTAAAGGCACTGTAACAACCAATTCTGTTTCAGATTGGCTAACATAATCGGCTTTCTTTACAACGATATCGCTTGTAAATTTGATGCTGTCGATCCAGTTAATCTTCGTTCCGGAAATGGTGATATTTGTACCGGGTTTTCCTTCTCCTGAAATCGATGTGATTTCAACATCAACTTTAAAGTTCAGGATCGTTTTTGATTCAATAGCACCTTTCGTAGTATTTAGTGTGATTTTACCAGCCTCAGCACCTTGAGGCACAACGATACTGAAAGACTCATTGTTTGCCCCCAAAAACTGACTTTTTTCAATGGTTATAGCTGGTTGGAATACAACAGATGTAACCTTATCCAAATTTTGCCCGACAAAAATAATTTCATCTCCATGAACAACTCCTGAAGGACCAAAACTAAGCAATACAACCTGATCAGTATTGACTTCATCATCATTGCATGATGAGAAGAAGCCGAATACAGCCAAAGCAAACAGCAAAATCAGGCTTTGAATTGTAGACTTTCTATTTATATTTTTCATCTTATGTTATCTGTTTAAAGTTCTACAAACCGGATATTATCAATATAAAATTCGATGAAGTTATCTTCATTTTCGGGTGATCCGAATATCCATGTACTTAATGAACCAGCAGCTGATTCAACAAAAGGTTTACCCGGAGTATATTCGATTGGGTCATCGCCTCCACCTGAATAGTGATATTGAAAATCCGTCATCGGAATCACGACCGTTATCCACTTGCCATCCGTTGAAAATTCAGCGCCTTCATCTTCCCAAGGCCCCCAGATAGCTCTTGAATTTAGATCATTTGACCAGATTTCCTGATTGCTTCCAGTGTGACTAGGTGGTGCTAAACATAAATTGAGATAACCCCCATACCATGTTTTAACCTGTGCTTCGAATTTTAATGCGTATTCTCTGTATGAATTCACATAGTATGGAAAGAAGTTTTCAGTTCTTGGAGGACTTTCATTACCGCCCCAGTATTCCATACAAAACTCAGATTCGGAAGGTGCTCCGGGTCCTTCATCTCGTTGATTGGCTGCTATCTCACCTCGTACAACCAGATAATTATTGTTGATTGGATTGTCTTCTCCTTCAATCTTCCCTATTCGCCAACCGTTTGGAAGAATATTATCGAAGTCCAAAACAATATTTCTGCTATCCCAGACGTGGAAAGATGACTGGGTAATACCGAAGTTTGTCTCTACTGTCACAGGTCCTTCGGTAGCTCCCTCAGGAATTTCAACATCGAGTTGCGTTTGATTAACAACAATACCCACACTTTGCACTCCTCCTGTAAAGGATACGATCACCGGAGTTACGTCAAAGAAATAATCACCATTTATCACCAGGTTTTCTCCTTCCTGAGGCCATTCATTTACGGCACTTGATACAACC
>JBNKDZ010000025.1:0-16377 GCA_050288525.1 Cyclobacteriaceae bacterium | reverse complement strand
ACGATTGCGGGCTCCTGATATCCGTTCTATTCCAAAATATTGCATCTGTTTCGTTTGCTCGACAGTAGAAAGCAAAACATAGTTTATCACAGAGATTATAAGAATCAAAATTCCCAGAGTAGCAAAAATTTTAAGCCTTTTTGCCAGACTGATATCTACATGCATGCTGGTAATCGGAACGGCCGACAATTCAACAGAATCTCCCTGTTTTGTCTGTTTTTCGTATTCATCGGCAAGTCTTGACATGAAAACACCGGGATCTGTTCCGGAAGTTAATTGCACATAATTCTTACATTTAAAATCCCAGTTAGTGGCAAATTCTTTATCTCCTTCAACGCTCATAAAATGGGACAGACTCCCGATCCAGTGAAAGCTGATATTGGAATTGTCCGGAGGATTTTGAATAATTCCTGTGATAATGCAATCATACATAATATCATCCACCCTGATACTTACGGATTTATTGACAGCACTCAGGCCTCCGAAATATTTGTTGGCTTCTTCTTCTGATATGATTATCGGGTTTGGATGTGAAAAGCTACTTTGAGCATCCCCGGCAATAAATTTGTGCTTGAAGAAATCGAAAAAATTTTCTTCGACAAAGGCAATGGACGACTTGTTTGTTTTTATGAACTGATGATCATATTCAAAATATACCGTATTTACCCTTGTTTCAAAAGCGACATTCCTGACGACTTCCGGATAACGACTTTGCAGCGAATATGTCAGTGGATAGGGCAGACTAAAACCGATGTAGTCATCCCCTAAATTATGACGTGCAGAAAGCGCATATTTATCCTGAGCATGGTCCTGAAAATGGTCATAGCTCAATTCATGCAACACATAATAGCCTGCAACCATGAAGACCAGTAATCCTGTTACCAGACCGGAAATTTTCAAAAAAGAAATGTATTTATTCCGGACCAGATTCTTCCACTCGAGTTTGAAAAAGTATTTAATCATAACAGGTATTTTGGGTAAATGATTACAGCCAGCTAAAAGACAATATTGCTTAAATTCAACACAAATCCTTCAATTATTATGCCGATGTGAGTAAGGCGCAGATTATGAGTGCCTTATGAAATCAAACATACTGTCCAGAGTCAAGAAAGTTTACATTTTATGTTTGTTTTTTTGACAAAAAAATACTTCCTGATGTTCAAACCCGGAATTGTGCAGGTTTATCACCTCAACAAATACATCTTTCCAAATCCGTGTTTAAATGCTTTATCGGCTGAAGTTGGGCGTAATTTTATATCTTCGCCATGCATCAAAACTTTAACGCGATAGAGGTATACACCATTTGCCAGTTGATCTCCGTATTCGTCTTTTCCATCCCAGGCATATTGTGTTTTGTTATTACCGATCCTGATCGGACCTATTTCATCCTGGGTGATCTCCCTGACGACAGTCCCATTAACCGTCATGATCTGTATGATGATCTGGTCGGGTATTTCAGATCCTGTAAGGGTAAACACAAACCGGGTACTGGACGAGAATGGATTGGGGTACGGGAAGAAGTTGGTGATTTGAGATTCATTGATAACCTCGAAACTTACGGTATAAGCTGTTGTTCCTGACTTATTTCCGCTGGCATCCGAAGCCTGTGCTTTAATGGTGTAGATGCCATCTTCAAGCTGTCCGGGTTGGTATTCAACACGAAAATCGCTTTCTGCTGTTGCCGGTGTCCATACGACATTCGGGGATGAAAAACTTATCCGTTCGAAATCACATTCTTCGCAGGGCCGTTTGAGGTATAATTCAACACCTGTAGTATCTTCTTTCAGAAAGATCTTATTTTCATCCTTCACCCGCATTACGATCAGCGGATCCGGAGAAACGATATCACCATCCAATATAAACTGCCCGTCCACCGTTACTTCCAGAATAGGATTGACCTCATCCGGAATGACGTTCAGATATTCCGACAGGTAAATGGTGTTGTTGTTATAATTTTGCTCGGGTAAAATATACGGATTGGCGAAAACGCGTACATCGTTGACTCCTGTCCAGTCATATGTTTCTGCTCCGAACAGAATGTCTGCTTTTTCATCAGGTGCCAATGGCTTTATCCGCAAGGTGTCGATCCTGGATTTTCTTGCCGGTTGATTAAACAGAATGAACTGCACATCAATAGAATCCGTAAAAGGCAGGTCGGATATATTTTCGAACTCATAGGAAATCGAAAAGTCTTCCCCTTCCGACAACTCAACATCCGAAACCGGTTGGCCTGACTTCAGGCTGATGATCCCTTCAGGTACCTCATCATAAATCAACATCCATTTTTTAAGCTGTGGAGGCGTATAATTCGCTTCATCTGAAAGGTGCAACCGCAATTTAAGTGATCTGTAATCTCCCGGATCAATACCGGTAAGATCCACTTCTCCGGCAGTTATGCTGCTGTTCAGCAATACTTCATTTCCCTGGTCGTTTATTCCGATTATATCAAATGAATATTGATCTTCTGCAGGATTATCTGACCAATCAGTAGTCTGAATAAAGGTAGTCCAGGACGTTGTGGGGCCTATCAGGGGTGTTTCCACAGTTCCTACGTTCACCTGACCGTTAATCATTTCATTCAGCTCAATCATCTGCTCGGTTTCAGGTGTTGGTGAGGCAGGATCAGGAACTATGACAATAGCATCTCCGGGCGCAGAACCTTTTTTTCCGAGTATGATCAGCGGATAACCATCCAGAAGGCTCTGGATATCCGAAGCCTGAACGCCAATCTCTTCAAACCTGGTGATGGTAGAAGCGGGCCAGGACTGGTAGGTCACCTCCCCCATGGAGAATAACAATACAAAATCTCCGTCTTCGACATTATTGATATAGGTCTCCAGTCGTAACTGTGATTCGATTTCGCTTTTCAGAAAGTTATTGATTACTTGTGGTGTTCTTCCACAACTCCTCCTGTCAGAGGCATGTGGAACCGATAAAACAAGATAAGGAAGAGTTGTTCCCCTGTCAAAAGCAACCATATTTATTGAATTGTCAGTACAAAGGACATTTGATTCGTAGTTGTATGTTATCCCGTTTATAAAAAGTTCAACATTAGCATTATCATAACCGGGATATAAAGCACCAAACGTTTTAACCTCCACAGAAGTCTCAAACGTCCTGAATTCCCATTCTCTTGTCAGGTTATTCATGACCAACTCCTCGCTTTTCGCTTCCTCCAGTTGTTGATAATGTGTCATCGCCCATCCTGTGGGTCCGTCTTTAATATAGGTAAATGAACTTTGGCTCCAGGCATCCAGCTCATCCGGCCTGGTATCAGCATACTTCGACCTCCAGTAAAAAACAATGGTATCCTGCTCCGCAAAACCGGAGAATAAATTCACATCCCATTTTGCAAATACATTTCCTTGAATAGAACCATTTTGTTTTACAGGACTATTAAACGATGTCGTGGTATCCATTTCGAAAAGAAATGTTCTGTCATCCATAAGCAGATCCAGGGATTGCGACACCAGGGTGATGGATTGCTTATTTACGATCGCATAGTTGTGAGGCAACAGATTTGATGTACCTCCAAGGGGAACAAAAAATTCGAAATTTGCTGTATTGTTTGACTTTGATATCTCATCGATATCATTTTCAGGATCGATGATGATTGTAAACTGGTTATTCCCAAATCCATCGGTCCCGACGGAATTTATTTTGAAATACAATGTGTCCTGATAATAAACCGGAGCATATGACAGGGTATCTAATATTATTGATTGACCATTGCTTAAACGTCTGTTAATACATATCCGGATAGAATCGGCATTAGTCCTTCCAAAATTCCGGACTAACAGACCCAAATTAAATGCTTCAGAAAAAGCTGTTATCGGCTGCCCATCGATAGATTCAGCAAAAACATTCCCTGCTACGATCTCATAGTCTGGTAATGGTGCTGCAAAAAGTTGTGTGGCAGGATCCCCCTGAAGTGCAAATTGCTGTACCTGACTGACATCCATTTCATTGTCAAACGACGTAGCCAGAAACCTCCTTCCGGTTTCTTTTTGAATATCTCCGATGCCTTTCATCATAAAAAGAGAATCCGCAAAACCGACTGTATAGAATACATCCGTATATCTCTTGAGACGTGTTACCAATCCTGCTCCGGTATGGGCCATAAATCCAACTGCTCCTTTGTCAGGAGTATTAATCCAGTCTTCTCCAAAGCCATATCCCGAATTATACATGTCCCCCGCATTACATCCATTAACAATGATCAAAGGATATCTACCTACATTATTATATCCCATAGCTGGATTTGAAACATATCCGATCTCAATGTCTGTTGCAGTAGATGCTGAATGCCCAAAAAATGTCATGAGAATTTTACCGTTATTAATAAATTCCGACACATTAATTAATTCCACGCTGTTATTGGTCTTTTTGCTTTGTGTCACAACATCACCTCCCAGATATTCACCCTTGGCAATAGTGGCAAAATTATCGACATAGCTTCTGAATAGTATTTGCTCTGTTTCGCCTTTTCCTCCACTCAGATGGATCAGTTCCTTTCGCCATAACGCATTATAAGGTGTATTTTCCATTTCCTTTACCTTATTCAGATATGCTTCCAATTGTTGAGAAGAAGTAGCCGATATTCTTCCGGTAGATATTCCCGGTTCAAACCCTGCTCCAAGCAAACCTGCTGAGAACACCATATCGCTACCCGGATAACCGCCGGTAGGAATAAGGTTCGGATAACTGTATTCATTAAAATCCTTGCGATACGCATCATATCCCGGGTTTAGACCTTTTCCGAGTATTAGCAGATACTTCGGACTGGCATTATCAGCCATAAACCTGAGAAAGCGATAAATGGCCAGAGAAGTCGTTTCACCATAACTAAAAAGGTCAAAAAGCTGATCAATATCCATCAGGAGTGTATCATATCCCCCACCTGCAGCAGACGCCCGGTAGGATGCATAGGCCTTTGGAACATCCTGGTAGCTTATGGTGGGTTTTCGCAACAGTTTATGGGTAATCATCAGGTAGTCAGCATTTGACCCGCTGATATTACGCATCTTCACTTTTTTGATCTTTGCAACGGAGTGGGTCCGTGAATTCAGATAAAGTTTCCTTTTTGTTGTTGTATTCGGAATTACTGCATTTATATCCGAACCAGCAGTATTGTAGCCTATCCGAACAATATTATCTTCATCCGTAATATCGTAAAGTGTCATGCCTGCAGGCACATTGCTTACCTGAATAAACGATTTGTTATTTACCTTTTCCGGCAGATAGTAATATTTTTCAGAAGAAAGTTCCTGATCCCAGGCATCGGCATAATCAAGCTTTATAAAAGAGACAGACACCCGGTCAGCCGCACCATCATATCCGGCATCCAGTACACGGACAATCATATTCCCGGCAACAGAAATATCTGACCACTGCAACGTTGCTTCCACCAGTTTGGTAAAATAAAATCCAAATTCGACCTCCTGAAGTTGTCGCAGACTACCAGCATCAGGGCCGACACTAATGATCACCCGATGTGTAAGATTGTTTCTTCCTGCCAGCAAAAGCTTAAGTTCAGGGGCAGGACCTGACCGTACAACTTTATCAAGACCCGATATTTCAAAATCTGCAAAATTGCCTTTTGAAATGGCCTCTCCGGTAAAACCCTCTCCATAGTCAAACGCACTCAGATAAGTTTCGGCACTTGCTGCCCCGACCGGATAATGGAGTCCGATATTGTAATCTGTGGTTTCAAGTCTCAAGTATTCGTTGATTGAATAGGGCTCAACCGGCAATCCTGAAACATTGTTTTCTTTGAAATAATCCATCCTCTTACCATTGGAAGCAGGATTCCAGGTAAGAAAATATGCCGTTGTATCGGTATAGATGCTGTAATATTTATGTGGCTGAGCTACCGGCTCCACATATAATTCTTCATCCAGTATGCCATCATTTTTCCGACCGTAGAATTCAAGATAGTCGTCCGGATCGAAGGAAGCATCCAGTTGTCCTTCAAAATAAATGGCCTGTTCTTCGCCTCGATGATAAAGCCTGATCCTGCGCGGGTCTACGGAAGATACTGGAAATCCTGCCTGTTGGAGGTCATCATAGGTGATCCGGAATAATCCATCCTGGGCAGTTTGTATTTTGTAATAACTCTGTGAATAATTTATCCATTCATTTCCATAATCCTGCCCTCTTAACCCGTTAATGGTTAATGTTGCTGTGATTGTGATAATGAATGATTTTAAATTTTTCATGTGAAATACATTATGAATTCATACCATACTAATTATCATGTTTCTTCCCAAAATCATTCAGACTAAGCATTAGTGAGAAAACATGCGAATACAGTGCTTCGGAAGAATCCGAAAAATCAGTCATGGCATAATCGATATTAAGTGTTTTAATTTTCACTCCGAGACCAAAGTTTGGCTGGAAAGTAAGACGTGTCGAACTGTCAAAATTCTTAACCTGCTGAAACCTGCCGAATCCGACTCTCAGGAAAGCGACTTTTGCATAATCTGCTTCAATCCCCGCTGACGGGGATATTGAGAATACGTTTGTCTTAATCAGTACATTGCGTTTGCCGTCAAACGTTATCTCCGTATCCACATTCGCATTCAATCCAAATTTCTCCCCAAACGTAAAATCTCTTGATACACCCAACAGTATTCGGGGTAATGTCAGTTCAAGCGATGATTCCGGGATTTGGTTTCCTGTCTGAGTATAAATGTCTTCGATCATTTCTGTATTGTGCGACCAGGCATTGAATGTCCCGGTAATATCACGTATGGTGCATCCAACCTGCCATTTACCAAATGTCTTTTGAGCTCCGAGGTCAAGACCAAATCCCCATGCAGAGGCAAATTGCCCTACTTTCCGGTGGATCACCTTAAAACTGGTCCCGACATCTATACCTCCCAAAACAGGCAGCTTCCGTGCGTATGAAAACAGAAAGCCATAATCAGCAGCTGAAAAAAAACGGATATTATCATAGTTGACCGAACCATTTGCATCATACAGAAACCGTGTATCAGGAATGTCATCAATGCCGAACCGTATAATGGATATCCCGATATGACTTAAAGAATCGAAGGGCATAGCGAATCCGGCATAGTCATAGCCAGCCACTCCTCCGAAATATTCAGAATGCATTAATGAAAACTGGTACCTATCTTTGATCTTTAACAGTCCGGCTGGATTCCAATACGAAGCTGTGACATCCGAAACATTTGCTACAACAGCATTTGACATCGACATCGCTCTCGCTCCAACACCAATATTCATAAATTCATTACTGTATTTTGGCGTGTTTATCTGAGCATATATGTTTGAATTACATACTATCAGGATCCAAATTACAACTGAAAACCTAAATCTCATTCTATATGATGCAGTATTTAATCGTTATGTTATTTTTGATGTAAGATATTGAAAATCTGTAACCATTTAACACTATTTTTTTTAAAACTCTTAAGTTAAATCGAGCCAATATAATTATTTAATGCATCTATATAATTATTTTAATTATATATTAATACAAGCTAATATTTTTTACTTAGTACTTGGCCATGCAAGGTACTATTCCGTATACTGTAGTAAAAACATTCAATATTCAATCATGAAGGTAGAAAACACACAAATTCAGATGCGAAAAGGAATACTTGAATTTTGTATATTACACATAATTTCACGAGGAGAGGTTTATGCCTCAGACATGCTGGAAGAACTGACAACAGCAAGGATCATGGTTGTAGAAGGGACCATTTATCCGTTGCTGACACGGTTGCGTAAAGCCGGACTTGTGGAACACAAATGGGTTGAATCGACATCCGGTCCGCCACGGAAATATTATACGATCACCGATGAAGGGATAATGTTTCTGGATCAGTTGGATACTACCTGGAAAGAGTTGATCATTTCAACCGAAAAAATAATTCAAAAAACCACAAAAAAAGAGGACATATAGTAAAATACATATATCATGAAAAAAAACATCAGCATTAATATAAGCGGTATTATTTTTCATATTGAAGAAGACGGTTACGAAACGCTGAAAGAATACCTTGAGTCCATAAACCGTTATTTCTCCAGCTTTGACGATAGTCACGAAATCATTGCCGATATAGAAAGCAGAATTGCTGAGATCTTTCTTGGAAAACTGAATGACGGTAAACAGGTAATCCAGAAAGAAGATGTTGAAAGCCTGATTGCTACGATGGGAAGTATTAAGGATTTTCAGGCAGTTGAAGAGGAAGAGCCTGTGCAGGAAGATGAACCTTATGAAGATTCCGAAGAAAAAACCACCGAAGCACCTGCTTATCATAAAAAACTTTACCGGGATAAAAAGCGAAAATTGCTGGGCGGGGTCTTATCAGGTGTTGCCTATTATTTTGGCATGGATCCGCTTTGGTTACGACTGGTATTTATTGTGTTGTTCCTGGGTATCTCATATATAAAATCCATCGGAGGCTCGCTATTCATCATTTACATTATCCTGTGGATCATCCTTCCTGAATCAGATACACTGGAGGAAGAAAAGAAATACAAAAAAATGTTTCGCGATCCGGACGACAAAGTCCTGGGTGGTGTAGCAAGTGGGATGGCAGCCTATTTTGGGCTGGACCCAATCGTATTCAGGCTGATATTTATCGTTTCTCTATTCTTTGCGGGAACAGGTCTGATCTTATACATCATATTATGGGCGATAATTCCTGAAGCAAAAACCCTCACCGACAAAATGGAAATGCAGGGGCAACCGGTAACGCTTAGCAATATTGAATCAAACATCCGGAAAAGCCTTAGTCCGAAAGACGGAGAAGACAATCCGCTTAAAAAAATCCTTTTACTACCATTCAGATTGATTGCCGTAGTATTTGATTTCATATCAAAACATCTCGGACCTATATTCGGATTCATTATTGAAGCAGTAAGGGTGATCGTTGGTATAATTTTGGTAATCGTCGGTTTATCAGGTGTAGTAAGTATACTCATCGCTATCGGAACACTTGTGGGCATCATTTCCTCAAACAATTATCCGGATTTTCTCCCGATACCTTCCGATTTCATATTTAACCAAATCTATCTGTTCCCATCCATTGCATTGACCGTCAGCTTAGCTATACCATTCATTTACCTGATCATTCTCGGGATCAGCATTACAGTTAAAAAATATGTGCTGAACCCTAAAGCAGGATGGACATTACTGGCCATCTGGCTAATCTCTCTGGGATATATAGCCATTAAAATCCCTTCCATAGTAAACGATTTCAGAGAAGACGGAAAATATACAGAAGTAAACCGGTATAATCCCGTTGCAAAAACGCTGGCATTCAACTACAATGATATCGGAGATGACGCCTTTAACAGCATTTCCTTTGAAATTGAAGGACATCCGGATTCTTCTGTAATGATCCAACAAATCTTCACTGCACGTGGTCCTGATCGGAAATCTGCTTCAGAGGCAGCTAAAAATACCGGCTATTCCATTAACATAGAAGATTCGGTGTTTACGTTTGATTCCAGGCTGACACAAGGCAGTAACAAACAGTTCAGAATGCAGGAAATGGAACTCACCTTGTATATTCCATATAATCAGCATTTTGTTTTTGATGAACAAATGAAAAATCTGATAGGATATAAAGTTCTACGATACGGGTACAGAAAAAAGGATCTTGATACCAAAATCTGGTATTTCACGGATGAAGGATTAAAATGTGTTGGTTGTGATCCTGAGCCAAATCCGGAGGCCAAATCCGACACCCACACATCCAACAATTTCATATCCGAAACCATCGAGGGAAATAAAAAGATCTACAATATCCGGGATTTTGACAGGATAACCTTTGAAGATGCATTTGAAGTCTATATTCATCAGGGAGATGCATATGAAGTTATAGCAATAGGAGAAGACGATATTTTAGAAAAGCTGGAAATTGAGAAATCCGGGAAAACGCTTCGGCTGCAGCTAATACGAAATTCGCGTAAATTCCGGCATAAATCCAAAGATGTTCAGTTCCACATTACCATGCCGGAATTATCCTTTATCGAACTGGATGGTTCCGGAAGGTCCGTTATTGAAGATCTGAAGTCGGATAGACTTCATATAGTTCAAAAAGGCGCATCCTATATTAATGCAAATATCGAAGTTTCAGATCTGACCATTAATCTGGAAGGAACCGCTCGTATAAACTTACAAGGTGAAGGTGAAAAGTTAACAGCAAAATTAACGGAGGCATCCACTCTGGAAGCATTTGACTATCTAGTTGAGGAGGCATCCGTCGTGACCCATACAGCTTCAACAGCAAACATTCATGTGTTGGAAAAACTAACTGCCAATAGCCAGGGTGTAAGCAAACTACAATATAAAGGAAGTCCTTCTTCCTTAAACATTGATACATCCGGAAGCAGTAATATTTCAAAAAAAGATTAAGTATTCACTATAAACCGATCTTCATGTAGACGAGTGGCTCATTAATGACGAAGCTGGCTTTTTCGAACGACGGAGGGCCAAATTTGCTGAACGGATTGTTTGAGAATCCATACGACTCACTTGGAATGCCCAGAAAATTCGTATCCAGCTTTTTGTTGCTGTTTTTATCATGAATGATACTGATCGCATATTTGCCATATGGGATATCATCAAGTTTTATCTCCATGGTAGCCAAACCGTTAACCGGGAAATACCACGATTTAAAATCCTCCTTTAAAAAACTGTGCTTATTGATAAACAGTGCAACAATTATATCACCTTCATGCTTTTTAATCCCTTCTACTGTCAGGATTATTTCCCCTTTCTGATATTCGTGTGATTTATTTATATTTCCTGTTGTAGCTCCCGAAAATAAGAATAGAGTAAAAAAAAGAGCTATATTTATGACTTTATACGTTATATGTACAAACATTTTATGCTTTTTTACTTTACATTCGATTTTTATTATAAATTGAAAGCGAAGTAAATTGTTTTAAACAGAACAAAAAAATTACCGACAGGGAGTTGTTAAATGAAGCGTTTTTTCCCAATACTACTATTCCTAATATGTGGTCTTTTGAGATTACAGGCTCAACCTCTTCCTGTTGTAACCTATTATGATGCTGAACAAACCGTCATCAAGGAAAAATACTTCATTACAGATGCCGTCCAGGCTCAGTTAACCGGAGAATACATTTCCTATTATTCTACAGGGAATATAGAATCCAAAGGCTACTATAAAAATAACCTGCCCGACAGCCTCTGGGAATATCATTATGAAAACGGGAATTTAAAGATGGTTGGGCATCTAAAAAACGGGATCGGAAATGGACAGTGGGAGTATTTTTACGAAAACGGGAAACCCAGCATGAAAGGGATGCTGCTCGAGAATAAAAAAGATGGCTTCTGGAAATATTTCTTTGAAAACGGCAACCTAAAATCTGAAGGAAAATATGCTGATAACCAGAAAACAGGGATCTGGAATTACTACTTCGAAGACGGAAATATTCGCGCCCAGGCATTCTATACAAACAACAGGGGGAAATACAAAGAATTCTATCAGGATGGCACCCTGAAAGCCGAAGGACTCAACATCAATGGTCGTAGTGACAGTACCTGGACCTTTTACCATGAAAATTCTGCCCTTAAAGCAATAGGCGACTATACGAACGGGGTCCGGGAAGGAACCTGGATCTTCTATCATAAAAACGGTGAAAAATCTGCCGAAGGTCCTTTTGCTCACGGTAAAAAGGATGGTAAGTGGATCTACTACCATCCAAACGGAGAGATCAGTTCGGAAGGAGCATTACGAAACGGGAAGAAAGAAGGCTACTGGAAAATTTTCGGCGAAGATGGCCTGTTTAAGGCAGAGGGAGTGTTTGAGCAGAACAATGGCCAATACAAAGAGTTTTATGAAAGTGGCAAACTCAAAGCTGAAGGACAGATTGTTGACGGTAAAAACCACGGACAATGGTATTATTATTATGAAGACGGCAATCTGGAAGGTTCCTGTCTGTTCAACAAGGGTGATGGTGAATACACCGGATATTACAAAGATGGTTCGGTAAAAATGAGCGGGTCGATCCAGGATGGCTATAATGTTGGGAAGTGGAAATTATATGATGAAGAAGGACATCTGGCTGGGTACTATTCACCCTATTATGAAGATGACAAACCTGTGTACAAGCTAATAGAAGAACCTGCAGAACGTGGTGATTATATAAAACCAGAATACAAATTTAAAAACAACAAACTCAGGTATTTTCAACCGAAAATCAACGAATACAAGGGCTTTATTGTATCTACCAATCCACTGGCACCTGTTGTGGGCAGACTGCCGCTGGCCGTTGAATATTATATCGAAGAGCGTCTTGGACATGAATTATTATTCAATATGGTTCGCCAACCGTTTTTTAAACCCGACAGCAAAATACGAAGAAATCATATCTATGACCGGGGATTTGAAATAGCACTCAGGCAAAAGTTCTACCATCCGGAAGGCCCTGTCGGCATGTTTTATTTCGGACATGAAGTACGCCTTTCTAAAATCAATCATTTCAGCAACATTATAGACTCCACCGGTGTAAATTATATCCAGACAACCATAAGCACCGACGAAACCAAATTTGAATATTCACTGATCATTGGCAACCGTTGGATGAAACTGTATGGCGAACGAATTAAAAACAATTCGCTTGGAGTTACTATTGATGCCTTTTTCGGTTTGGGCTTCGGGTATCGTCAGTATGAATACAATTTTGATCCCAACCCTGACTATGAGAAGATCTTTGAAGACCACAACACCGCCAAGCTTTCCATATCACCAAGGTTGGGATTTCATATCGGTGTGGTTTTCTGAGGTGTAACCTGCTAATCTCCTTTAATCATTTTCACTCGGGTCTTCTTCAAGTTTTCTCCTGTATGCACACTCCTCTTCTCCCCAGCATTCTTCACATGGCTGTTCATACAATATATACCTGTCAACATAGATGGTATCTACATACATGCTTGTTCTAACAAGTGCATCATTTTGAAATTCTTTTTCCTGAATTATCCTGTTTGCGGAATCAAGCCATGTATACTGATATGAAGTAATTTCATCTTTATAAATATATATACCATTATTAATTGAAACCTTGTAGTCAAATTTCATAATTCCATCATAGTTTTCGTATGCTATGGTATTATTATCAATCCATTTTGTTACAATACCCCAATCACATGGTTGAATGCGTATATTGCCAGAATCGGTTGGGTATAATTGTACCCATGAACCATTGAATTCATAATAGTCCAACATTTCATTAACCAGATCCTTATAATCCTGGTTGCTTTCTGATGAAGAATCGGAATTAAAGGAACTTTCTGGTAATGAAGTTGTTTTTTTACCAGTACAGGATCCTAAACAAAATACTGTTAATATGTAAATTGATAATAAACTCACAGGTTGAATGACTATTTTTAACATGATATTTAATTACTATAACCAATGTATCGTAGGCAGGTTCATTTGTATACTGAGCATTTTGTTGCAATAGAAAAACAAATATGTGAAAAATACTATTATTGAGATTTTTATTCATTTATTAATTTCCACAAACTTCCATTTAACATTCATTTGATTTTTACTATTTGGCCATCATTCTTAATGTTATAAGATATTTCCTCAGAAGATACAATCCTTTTATTTTCATTTTCTAATATATATCTATCTTGGGTTACAGTTATTTGGTATCCACTATCAATTATAAACCTGGTGCTTTCAGCTTCATAATTATTATCTCCTTCTAAGAAATCCAATATTTTAAAACCACCAATTTTTTGAAGATGAATATTATTTTTATCACAAACAGTGAGATAATAATCAAGATTATCTCCATAATTTCTTTTTATAATACAAACCTTAAAATCTTTATATTCTAGTAATGGATAATAGAATAAATAATTATCCTCAGAAAGATTCCCTAATTTTTCATGATAATATGAGAGCTCTTTTTGCAATAATGATTCATTAAATATTTGTTCATACTCTATTGGAAATTCAACTGAATTATTACTTTCAATGACATCATTAATACTAAAGTCATCTATCTTACTAAATGCATATAAATAACCGCCGTCATATAGCACAATTTTATCATTTACGAATAATAAATCATTAAATGGATACTCACACTCCTCCATTTCTCCATTATAATTCGAAATTGTAAAAACAGAGTCATTCAGGGCTAAATCAAAACCATCCTTTAACAGCTCTTTATATAATTGAACAGAACTATTACTATGAAAATGATTAATTGCTGATTGTTTTAATATCTGTATTTTGGAAACACATTGAAAACTAACATAAAGTGTATCTTCATTAAAAAACAGAATATTATTATCCTTAAACTTTTCAATACCACTTTCGTCATAATCAACAGGAATCTCCTTATCAAAAATAATATGTTCATCACTCCTCCAGTATCCGTTAAGAGAATTTACTAATTCACTATTTCTTTGTATTGTCTGAGTTTGCAGATTATTAATTTCTTCTTTTATATCTTTGGAAGAATCATCATTTGCACTTGAAGGCTGATTATTACACGAAAAAATAAACAAGAATAATACTATTAAAACAAATGGTTCAATTCTTTTATTCATCTTATTAATGTTTTGAGTTATAGATATTATTTAAAAACATTTGATTCTCTGCTTTTCTTCTTTTAACTAAACCTGATGTGTTATTATTAGTAATATCAAGAAATTCTGAAGCAGCTTTATCATAGTCTCCATTATTTAAATATTTATAAAGTTTCGGTGCTCCTGTAGGCAAAAAATTAGCCCCTGCGTTATATAATAAACTTACTAACGCATCAAATTCATATTGATAAAGGTTTACTTTCGATATTTTTCTAACGGCTTTTTCAAATTTTATCAAATCCTGAGTAAATAATTCGTCAGCTTTTGATTCACTAATACCATTCTTAAACTCACTTTCAGCTGCATTTCCATTACAATTTCCTTCATGAACCAAATGTCCATACCCAATTGTACAATGGCCTTCTGAATCATTATATAAATCTGCTCTAAAAGACTCCCAATCTTTGATGAACTCAATCCCTTTATCGCTTGTTGATAGAGTTAACGGATCAACACGCACTTCCGACCCATTTCCGAAATTACATGTTGGACAACCTTTTCCATCGCATGAATATACTATTCTGTTTGCTAAATCCTCTAATTCTTCACCATTAAGATCACTTTCATTTTTTACAAAGAATTTATCCAATAAATACTCTTGGGCAAATTTTCTAACATCAAGGTGAACCCAGGATATAGCTCCCGTTTTTGTTGACTCTAATCCAAATTTATTATTAACTCCCCAATCAATTGACGCCCCTGAATATTTCACAAAATATTCTTTTCTTATCAATTCCACATCTGAAGTTTTTTTTGTTCTCACTCCATTTTTATCAAAGAGAATATCCATAGCTTTGCCAAAATGATTGGTGGTTTCGCTCCCCTTAAATATACTATGAAATCGACATCGAAAGGCAGATGAAATACTATTTACAGTATATTTTGATTTTGTCTTTTCTAAATAAAATAAAAAAGCTTTATACCCCCATAGCAATGAACGGTGTACTCCGGGGTATTCATAAAAATGATATTTTTCTTTCTTATCATTATATTTGTATTTGCCTTTATTACTTCCATCTCCAAAACCCTGACAGTTATTTGTCTCCTTTTTTCCTGTAATCACATTACTATCTTGCTGGCCTTTGGTGGTACAATGACATTTCAATTGATCAAAAGGAAATTTGTATTTCTTTCCGAATTCGCCAATAGCTTTCAATGTATTTCCACATATTCTCCCTGTGGGTTCAATTCCCATATAATCTTTTTGAAATTGAATCACTGCCTGTCGTGTGTCACTGGTAAATATATCTGTAGGTACTAATCCTCCAAAACCAGCTAACCTTATATTAATTTCTTCAATTAATTT
Source organism: Cyclobacteriaceae bacterium (assembly GCA_050288525.1). Classification (GTDB taxonomy): domain Bacteria; phylum Bacteroidota; class Bacteroidia; order Cytophagales; family Cyclobacteriaceae; genus JBNKDZ01. The sequence continues at coordinate 457 of JBNKDZ010000025.1, read as the reverse complement.
GCCTTTATTGCCAACTATCAAACAATATTTACCTCCACAATTTCCTTCTCCCGTAACTGTTTCAACACCAACAGTAGTCTGTCCCTTTTTATTCTTTATTGCAGAACTTAGTTCCTGATATACATTTAGATGAAAACTGCTAACATATTCCTTATCCTTATATTTAAGAACCATATACAATTCCCGTATACAGCTTGGTCCTCCTTCATGACTTTTCTTAAAATTACTTATTGATATATCTACATTTGCCTGCCCTTGTTTGTTAATAGTAACATCATATGTCTTCAATTCTTTATCCTTCTTCAAATAATCGCGAATATTCTTATCAAGCATCATAATTGAAGCAACAGCCCACCACTTCGATGCAGCTTTAAGTTCCATTAATGTTATTTTTATTTTTTCATCAATAAGATTTGTTGTATGTAATTGAATAGAAACTGAATCTGAATAATCAGCC
>JBNKDZ010000024.1:0-4361 GCA_050288525.1 Cyclobacteriaceae bacterium | reverse complement strand
TCCTGCTTCAGACACAAAAAAAGTGCGAGCCTCTCTTGAAACTCACACTCAACTGAAATTCTTATGACTGTTTGAGTTAGAGTTTGAGTTTTGAGGGAAAAACAGTTTATCAGGATTTTACTGTTGCTCAAGACTCACACTCCAACTGTTTTTAGTCGGGATGACTGGATTCGAACCAGCGGCCTCTTCGTCCCGAACGAAGCGCGCTACCGGGCTGCGCTACATCCCGAATTACGGGTGCAAAGATATAAATATTTTTTGATCTCAATAGACTAAAAACAAATAAAATAATGACAAATCTAAAAAGACAAAAACACCTTATTTATTTGAAAAGTACAAATTTCTCTTTTATTTGCGTTAGACTGATATTTTTTGATTATATGGATGTAAGACGAGGAAAGGACTTTTTACAGCGATTGATCCTTGGTGATGTTGTTTCAAATATATCACCGGATTACAATCGTGCTGTGCTCACAGGTTATTTATGTCTTACATTTTTATCTGTAAATCTTTTCCACACAATTAAAGATTTGTTCCTGAAAATAAATGGTTATTTCGGTATTTATTTATTGACATCGTCTCTATCCATCCTGGCATTTATCCTGAACAGAAAGAAGAAATATAACCCGGCAAAAACCATTTTACTTGTAACCGCTTTATTATCAATTATTTATTACAGCACATTCGAAAACTTAATTGACGGCTACTATTTCTATTTCTTCCCGTTGATCTTTGCAGCATTTGCTTTGTTTGACTATAAGAACCTTTTTATTAGTTTCCTGTTTTTATTTTCAACGTTAATACTTTTTTTCATTGCATTCAACTACAAATTCCCGCTTTTTGACAATCAGATTATTACCGGAACGACCAACACATATTCACATTTCCTGTTGCAGTTCACACTGGGGATCATGATATGTGTTATTATCATCACGTTCCTGTCCAGAACAAATCATATCAATGAGAAAAACCTGATCCATAAAGAAGCACATCTGAATAAAACCACTAAAGAGTTAAAAGCCAGCAAAATACAATTTGAGCTGGCAATAAGAGGTTCAAATGCCGGGATCTATGACTGGAATATCAAGGACGATACCGTATATCACTCCCCTATCTGGAAAAATATGCTGGGATATGAAGATGACGAACTGGAGAATTTTACCATCTCGGATTTCTTCGAACTGATCCACCCGGATGATCAGCGCCGTATCGTTATCACACTTCAAAACCACCTCCATAACGGTTCACCCTATTCGGAAGAGCTACGTCTTATGACCAAATCCGGGGATTACAAATGGTTTATCGACTCCGGACAGGCCGTCTGGAATGAAGAAGGCGAACCCATACGTATGGTCGGATCCATCGTCAACATCAATGAGCGGAAAATTGCCGAAGAATTCGTCAAGAAACAAAACAGGATGCTTGAGAAAGCAAATCTTGAGCTCGACCAGTTTGTGTACAGTGCTTCACATGATCTCCGCTCTCCCCTGACTTCCATCCTGGGTCTTATAAATATTGCCCGACAATCAAAAGATCAGGAAGAAATCAATCATTGTCTGAATCTCATGAATGAACGTGTTAATAAACTTGATGAGATCATTCTCGACATTATCGATTTCTCTAAAAACTCAAAACTCGGTCTGTCATGCGATAAAATCGATCTGCACAAATTGTTTAATGAGATCCTGGAATCCTATCAGCACATCATTAAATATGAAAACATCCAGATCACCCTGTTGATCGAACCCGGTTTTTATATCTACAGCGATGTTTACAGGATCAAGATCATCCTAAAAAACATCCTTATAAACGCTCTGCGTTTTTATAACAAGGCATCCGGCAATCCATGGATTATCATCGAGGCATTTGAAGATAAGCGATCTGTCAAAATAGCTATTGAAGACAATGGTGAAGGCATAAAAAAAGAAGAACAGAAGAAAATATTCAATATGTTTTACCGGGGCTCCGAGCGATCGAAAGGTTCCGGCCTTGGTCTGTACATCGCCAAAGAATTTGTTGAGAAACTGAACGGCAACATTTCTGTTCAGTCCATTTATAACCAGGGATCAAGATTCATCGTCGAACTTCCTGTCAACAACCTCCAACAAAAACAATCCGACGATACAAAAGAAGAAATCATCAATCCGGCGTCTTTGGATGATTTGAAATAGCATCATTTGTATTTCCCTGCTTTAAAATTTTTCATTTTATTTCTTAAACAATACTACGCCTTATTTAAGTATTTTGCATATTCTTAATTAAGACCAATCCTTATTTATGTTTTTGGTTAATTTCTTAAATAAGGGTTCTGTAAAATTTTTATAACAAGCTTCTCTTACACTTGGGAGTAAATGCATAACAAATTCAACAACATTTTTAATATTTACTTAACAGGATGTGCAATTGGTTATTTCTTCTGCCCGATCATAATATAACTCAAAGGGAATTTCTTCAGATGCTTTATTGCCAGATTTTCCGCCATTTCAGCATTGAACTCTTCAAATTCTGTTATCATAATACCATTTTTCATAATGGCAGAAAAAATGTCTGAGAATTTATGCATAAACCAGCAACAGGTTTTGGCCTGGTATTTCGTTTGTCCTACGTAATCCATTCCTGTGTCATAGCTATACGGACCTTTATCGAAATAGGAAATAAAATCATCCAGCGTTATTTCCCTATCCAAACCATATGTCTGCTCGAAGAAGTAGGAAAACGGATGCATCTCAAATATCAGGATCCGGCCATCTTTTTTTAACAGATCCGAAACAACCCGGAAATAATCATCCAGTGACGGAAACCATTGCAGGGACCCCTCCGAAATGTATATAAAATCAAACTGATCATGAAAATCAGCGCTTATCTCCAATATGTTTGTGCGGATAAACTCAGCATTTAATCCGGATATTTCTGTCAACTCCTTCGCTTCGTCAATAGCCAGATCGGAAATATCAAAACCAACAGCCTTTTTAGCCCCCAGCTTCAGCAACGACAACAACTCTCTTCCATTGTTACAGGGCAATTGAGCGATCGTTTTTCCTTCGAAATTGATTTTCTGCAATTTGGGGAGAAGATATCTATCGCAGTCTCTGTTAAATGTGGTGAATTCTGACTTCCTGAAACCATTTTGCAATGCATAATTTCGTGCTTTTTGATGATACGAAACTGCTTCGTTCCAGGCATCCCTGTTTTGTTTCGTGACGGATTTTGTATGTATGTTCTTCATTGCCAAAACATGTTTATTTGTTCGACTCTTGCTCAAATTATGAACTTACCCCATCACTTATGACCGCCCTGTTCTGCGCTTTTCTTTATTTTTCACAAAGATCAATTTGTTACTGCTTTTGGGATTGTCCCGTTGTTCAATTTCAAATCTCTTTATCGACTTTATCAGTGGGGTCAGCTTCTGAAAGCCATAATTCCTTGGGTCAAAATTCGGTTGTTTTTTCTGTAATAAACTACCGACATCTCCCAGAAAAGCCCAGCCATCATCATCCGATAAATCTGTTATTGTGGTAGAGATTAACTTGATTTCCTTTTGTGTGATTTTTTCAAACGATTCTTTTTCTGATTCCTTTTCTTCTTCTTCAGATTCTTTCTCCTTTGATTTGGTCATTAAAATCTCCACATATATAAATTTATCACAAGCCACAATAAAGGGATTCGGCGTCTTTTTTTCTCCTATCCCTATTACCTGCATACCAGCTTCCCGTAATCTCGTTGCCAGTCTTGTAAAATCACTGTCACTTGATACGATGCAGAATCCGTTTACCTTTCCTGCATACAAAATATCCATAGCATCAATGATCATGGCAGAATCCGTTGCATTTTTTCCGGTGGTATATCCATATTGCTGAATGGGTGTAATAGCGTGCTCTAACAGCATATTTTTCCATTTTGAGAGATGTGGCTTCGTCCAATCACCGTAGATTCGTTTAATGGTTGGATTACCATATTTAGCAATTTCTTCCATCATCTCCTTTACATGTGCAGAAGGAATATTATCTCCGTCTATTAGTACAGCTAAGTTTACATTCATTGCTATTTCATATTAAGATTTTCGAAATTATTCTGCATTTTTTATATCAGACAATCGGTAAATGTACAAAATCAGCACTGTTTTTAACTAATACTCCATCATAAATGCATGAATTACAATTGAATTTCATAGATGTGACAAATTCCTGTTAATGTGTCTTTAAAGTATCTCGACCCCTGATCAAAATTACTATTTCCTCCAAACCTGACTGAATTTTCAGATGGTTTAAACCAAACCGGTGCATCATCTGGCAATGTCCAGTCTCCTTCATCTTTAACAATATGATTTTGTTCCAGAAAAGTCCCCCACCATTTTTCAGTTG